>DASQFE010000397.1:0-1589 GCA_035633295.1 Ilumatobacteraceae bacterium
CCGTCGATGATCGACGGGTTTGCCCTCGACACGCACTTCGAGTCGGGCAAGGGTGTGGGGATCCACGGGCACTTCGCGACGCAGCCCGTCACCCTTCTGCGTCTCGGCGGTTCCGACCTCGACGAGTGCTGGATCGTCGAGGGCGACATCGTGGCCACGAGCGACGACCCCGACCTGTGCCGTACGCAGGCGACCGTCGCGCTGTCGTCGGGCAGTGTTCGTGACCTGCTCGAGCACCCGCTGGGCAACCACGTCGTCCTCGCTGCCGGGCACCACGAGCAACGACTGCGACGCTGGTGGAAGATGGCCGTCGCCGACTGAACCTCTGACGCCCGCTGAGGCCCAACTTTGCGGAATTGGTCTCACCTTGTGCGACCCATTCCGCGAAGATCCGCCGGCGTGAACGTTCAGCGGCGGAAGGAGGCCAGGACGTTGGCGAGCCATTCGATCGAGGCTCGGGTGATCGGATCGACCACCAGTTGGACGTGGGCGGCGCCGGCCGCTTCGAACTCGCGCAACTGGTCGGCCAGCGCCGATGGTGTCCCCGTGAGCGGACGAACGGTGTTGAAGTCGTCGTAGTCGCCCATCAAGCGACCCTGGCCACCGTCGAGCTGCACCAGCACCGCTGCGGTCGCATCGATCGATCCGGTCCGGCCGCATGCCTCGATCAGGGAGTCGACGCGCTCCTTCTCGCGACGGAATCCCTCGACCGAGTTGCCGTATTGGCTCCACCACATGTTCCACGAGTCGACGTGGGGGAGTGTGATGTCGAGCATCCGGTCGCCGATCGAACCGACCATCAGCGGTGGGCCCGATTCGCTGGATCGCGGGTGCAAGATGCAGCGGTCAGCGTCGTAGTACTCACCGTGGAAGTCGATCGAGCCGGAGCGCAGCAGGGAACGGATGATCGTGAATGCCTCGGCGAACCGGCTGACTCGATGGTCGAAGGCGAAGCCGAACGCGTCGTATTCGCGGCGGTTCCATCCGGCGCCGAGGCCGAGGATGAGACGTTCACCGGAGATCGCATTCACGGTCGTCGCCTGCTTGGCCAGCATCGCGGGAGCGTGGAAGCTGGTGGACGCCACGAGCGGCCCGAGGAGGATTGTCGAGGTCGAAGCAGCGATGGCAGCGAGCGACGTCCAGACCTCCCACGGGCCACGATCGTCGACCTCCAGCTCGTACAGAAGGTGATCGCCGAGCCAGACCGAATCGAACCCCACGGCCTCCGCAGTCTGGGCCATCGCGATCAGCTCGGGGAACGGCACCTCCCACTCGACTTCGGGGAGTTGCACGCCGATCTTCATGCGGGGAGTGGTCACGCACGGAATGTAGTCACCGACTCTGGATGAACTCTTGAATTCTTGCTCAAGATGCAAGTCCGAGGTGCCGATACCGGGATACCTTTCACCCTCGGCTGTCCGTCAGCCCGCAGATCTTCAGTAAGACGACGTTCAAGGAGCAATCATGGGTCGCAGCAAGTGGAATCGCCCGGTCAGCGCACTGATCGCTGTAGCGGTCATCGTTGCCGGATGCAGTGGCGATGATGACTCGTCGTCGAGCACGACCGAAGCGGCCCCCACGACCGAGGC
>DASQFE010000398.1:0-5363 GCA_035633295.1 Ilumatobacteraceae bacterium
TCCGTGTTGCCCACCTGTACGACGGGCACGCCGTGGTGCAACGCCAGGTTCGTGCCGATGTAGCCCCCGTTCGACACGAACACCGACGCACGTGCCAGCAGCGGTTCGTACGGGACGAAGCGCTCGGCGCGTACGTTGTCGGGGAGTTCACCCAACTCCGACGGGTCCGCGATGCCTGTGGTCACCACGACGTCGACGTCGACGTTGCGCAGCGCTTCGATGGCAGGTCGGATCAGTTCGCTCGTGTCCGCTCGGATCGTTCCCTGGGTGACCACGACCAACGGTCGCCCGTCGTCGAGATCCGTCCACCATGAGGGCGGCTGCCACGCCGTCGGGATCTGTGGGCGCAACGCGCCGACGAAGCGGACCTGTGGCGGTACGCGTGCGAAGGGGTATTCGAAGCCGGGTACGCAGCCCTGCAGGTAGAGGTGCGGCGAGACCATCGAGTCGAAAACCCACTGGGCTGGTTCCCCCAGGCCGTGATCCTGACGCACTCGACGGTACGTGTCCTGCAGTTCGCCGAGCATCCGACGGGCAACAACATTGAGTGCTCGGTTGCGGACCCTGCCGAGTGGACCGTTCATGTTGCGGAAGGCGGGACCGAATGGAGGCGCCTCCGGGCGCATCAAGCCGAGTGGTCCGTCGCCGATTCCAACGTAGGCGAGGCCGTGACGTTCGGCGACGATCGGGACACCGAAGTTCAGTCCGTCAGCGACGATCACGTCGGCTGCGAAGCTCTCGAGCACCCGTTCGAGGTCGCGGACCTGCCCGTATGCCTGACGGATGAACACGTCACGGAACGCGGCCTTGATGAGCGCCGCACCGCGAAGCTCACGGAGGTGCTCAAAGTAGTCGAACGGGTCCGTGACCGACGAGAAATCGTCGGCCTCGACGATGGGCTCGAACCTCGCGCCAGTCACCCTGGCCCGCTCGGCGAACGCCGATCCAGCCAACCAGGCGACCTCGTGACCAGCCGCGATCAGTGCCGAAATGACCGGAACCGGGGTTGCGGAATGTCCTTCGATGGGAGTGGACGCAAACAGGAATCGAGTCATGCACCAACGATGACGGGGGCCAACGCGTACCGCATCCGTGGAACGCTACGGAACGCACCGACCGCTTCGTCCCTGGACCCGATCGCCTTCGCACGCGGACCAGTGCCGTCGACGGCAGCTTCAGGTGTGTTCGTATCGGGCGGCAGGCAACCGGTAGAGAACGTGCGGTCGCAGCACATGGCCGGCAGGAAGCGACGGGTGCTCGAAGTCCTCGCTGGGGTCGTGCGTCATCCCGAGCTTCTCCATCACGCGACGGGAACTGAGGTTGATGGCGGCCGTGAATGACACGATCTCCTCGATGCCGATGCGATCGAATCCGTCGGCGAGGGCCGCGCGGGCCGCCTCGGTCGCCAGTCCAGCGCCCCACGAGTTGCGGGCGAGTCGCCACCCGACTTCGATCGCCGGGGTGAAGTGCGCTTCGAAGTTGGTGGACCACAGCCCGACGTAGCCAACGAACTCGCTACTCGACCTCAACTCCACGGCCCACAGCCCGAACCCGTGGTGGTCGAAGTGCTCCTCGATGCGATCGACGAAGGTATCGCTCTCATCTCGAGACAGCGTCGTCGGGAAGAACTCCATCACAATCGGATCAGCGTTGAGCGCAGCGAATGGCTCGCGATCGTGAGCACGCCATCGACGCAGCCGGAGCCGGTCCGATCGAAGCTCCCAACGGTCCACGCATCAATCCTTCCACGGACCGTTCGAAGCTCAGTCCGAAGTGACGGTGCGGAGCCACGGATGGGTCGAATCGCTCGCTGTCCAGGTGAACTCGGTGACCAGCAGGTCGACGCTCCAACTCGACATTGATGGTTCTGATCAGGCGACCGCGATGAACGACCTTCGCCAACTCACGCTGCACGGACACGTGGCCGCCGGCGCGTTCAACGTCGAGCGTCGGCGGTGGTCGTTGCAGACCACTCCTCAGGGGTGGCGCCGACAGTTCGCCGCGTCCCGCCAGCTGGCCCGTCGAGCCGCGACCAACCGCGCACGCCTCGTCGACTGGCCGACCATCATCGGCTGACAGTCACGCGAGTGCCGACGACGGTTGCGGAGTGCATCAGCTGGACGCAGGTCCAGGTGTCACCGTCGTGCCCGGCCCGACCAACCGGAGCAGGCAGGCGAGACCCCATCCGAGTGCGAGGGTCGTGGCGGTGAGGGCCAACGACCGGACGAGGTTGGCCGTGATCAGGTCATCCATGGTGCGGCTCGAGGGTCCGATGCGGTCGAGTTCGTCGTGTGCGGGAATGGCCCACAGCACTGTCGAGAGCAGCGCGGTGAGGCCGCCGAGTCCGGTGATCACTGCAACGCTGCGGCTCACGCCCCGGGGTCGGACCCACACGAATCCGATGGCACCGAGGAACGTCAGGAAGCCGGGCACTATCACCACGAGCGGGATCGAATCGTTGTACTGGAGGTGGTAGTCGGCGAACTCGGTTGCCCCTGTCGATCGGAACAGCGGGTAGGACACGAACTGGGCTTGCCAGCCGCACGCCATGCTGTAGGCGCTGAACCCGGCCAACGAGAGCAGGTACCACGTGCGCCACCGCGATGGCGATCCCGCCGGAAGGAGAGTCGAGGCGGTCGGTCGGGCTGTATCGGTCATGGCGCGAACCTTCCGGAACGGCTGGCCGTGATCCGCTGTCTCCCACTTCGGCGATTGCGATGCCCCGGGGATCGGCGTCGACACCGAGGGATCGCGCATGTGGTCCATCTACTCATGGCTCGATCATCGAGCAACCGCCCTACGGAGGCATCCGTAGAGGAGTACTGAACGTTCCCGCAGCGGGGCGATGATTTCCGGCAGCCCGTCGCGTCTGTACTCATGTCAGCCCGTGCCGACCAACCAACCGAACCCGAGCAGCATCAGGTCCCTGTACCCGTACCTGTTCTTCACGAACACCACTCGCGAGGCCATGACCCGCTACTACGAGTTCCTCGGAGGTCAGCTCGAGACGCCGGCCTGATGCGCATCGTCCTCGGCGGCTCCGCCCGGGCGTGTGTCGATGGCCGAGTCGCACCCGGCGAGCCCCCTGCGGCGAGCACGCACCCTGGTCGCTGCAGGTGCTGGAGTTGCGCGACGACCGCATCGCCGCGCTCCATTCCTTCCTCGACACCGAGGCGTTCGAACGATTCGGGTTCCCATCCCACCTCGACTGGACCACCGCCAACGCCAGTGGGCACAAACCCGGTCGTCGAACCCTTCCCGAGATCGTCATGCTGTGTCGATGCCGGACACGATCCTCGTTCGAACCGCCGAACTCCGCGACTGGGACGCGATCGACGATGTCGTACGGGACGCCTTCGCCCGGCCGTTCGGGTCGGAGTGAAGTGGGTCTCGTGCGCACCCTGCGTGATCGGGGCGAGCTGGTGCCCGATCTTGCGCTCGTGGCCGCACTCGACGATCGAGTGGTCGGGTTCATCGCGTTCAGTGAGGCGACCGTCGATGGCGACTGCGTCGGCGGTCTGGGGTTGGCGCCGGTGGCGGTGGTACCGGCGCTCCAGGGTGACGGGATCGGCGGTGCGCTGATCCTGGCCGGTCTGGAGCGGGCGACACACGCCGGCTGGCGCTTCGTAGTGTTGCTCGGACACGACCACCATTAGCCCCGGGTTCGGGTTCACACCTGCTGCGTCGCTGGGCGTTCGCGGAGACTACGGGGACGGTCCCGCATGGATGGTGCGGCCGTTGGTCGACGGTGGCCTGACCGTTGGCCACGTCCGGTACAGCTCGGCCTTCCGTGAGTGACACGCCGCGGGTCGCCGGGTGACGCACCACCGTCGTCGAGTTGTCTGCTGACGACTGGCCCCGACCGTCCGGCGGCCTCAGTCAGATCTCAGTGCAGGTCGAGGTCGGCTGCGTTGTAGGTGATGTCGTCGAGGTGGTAATCGATGTCGACGAAGTCGCCGGACGGTGCGTGCCAGCGAGCCTCACCGATTGTGCCGAGGTGCCATAAGCCGAGATCGCGGTACCCGGAGATCGGTGTCGACCATCGCTGCGGTGTGAAGGTCTTGCCGTCGGTCGAGACTGCGGAGCGGCCGTCGGAGACGAAGTCGGCCGCGGATTCCTTCGAGCCTGCGGCGCTCGGGGTACCGCGCGTCCAGAGGCTGGATTGCCGGGTCGTAGGCATCGATGATCGGCTCGAACGAGGCGCCGGTGGCGGCCACCGCACGGGCGTGTGCGGCGCCGGTGTACCAGCGCACCTCGTGGCCCCGTTGCACGAGGGCGTCGGCGATTGGGAGGCCGGGGTTCACGTGGCCTGGTAACGGTGTGGTGGCGAACAGGAATCTGCTCGGACCGGTGGGCTCGGGCTGCGGTCGCTGGGAGTGTCGCGAGGTGGTGCTCATCAGAGGTGCTCCATGGTGGCGGTGCTGTTGGGTGACGGTGGGGATGTTGTCGGTGGGTGACGCAGGGGAACAGTGCTCCTGGTCCCCATGGTGACGGGGTGATGGATTGTGTGTGCCCGGTTCGCGAGCGCGACGAGTTCGTCGCGGGTCGGGCCGTCCGCCGTCGGTTGGCGCCAGCCTGTCTCGTAGACCGCACGTGCCATCGGCTCGGCGTCGGTGAGGGAGGTTGGGAGGGCGTTCATGGCGAGGAACGGCGCCACCTCGGGTTCGATGCGCGAGTCGACTTGGGCGGCGGCGACGATCGCCGCCGAGGTGAGCGGCTGGCTGAGATCGAGATCATGCCCGCGCCAACGCCGCACCGTCTCGGCGTCGAAAGCCATGTGATCCTCGACCCACGGTCGGATCCACGTGTCACACCAGGCGCCGAACGGGTCGGCGATCGTGGCGGGGTTCGCCCCGGCGTCTAGAATTTCGAGCATGCCGCCGATCTGCATGCTGGCCATGGCCAGTCCTCTGCCGGCGGTGGGGGCGGTCGTGGCGACGGCATCGCCGAGGGCGACGAGGCCGGGCCGGCCCAGCTGTGGGCGGAAGAGGTTGAGCAATCCGCCTCCGACGAGGACGCCGCTGGTCGGGGTTGCGACGTTCGGGTCGGCCCACTCGGCCAGCCCGGGGATCGCCTCGCAGGCCGCCTCGAACGCATCGAGGTGGCGAAAGATGCCGAATTCGGGGTCGGCCGTGGGCCGGATGAGTACGACCGAGATGTGGCCGTGCTCGTGGGGGAAGACGTAACTGTCGTAGCCGCGGAACCTGCCGCTCCAGGCGAACAATCCGACCATCGGGCCGGGTGGCGCGCCCTTGTCTCGTCGGAACGTGCGTGACACGTACGCCATGCCGGTGTCGCCACCGATCGCCGGGGGCGACACCAACCGGGCCAGCCGCCCGCTGGCGTCGATCACCAGATCGGCG
>DASQFE010000399.1:0-1576 GCA_035633295.1 Ilumatobacteraceae bacterium
GACCAGCGGATCGATCGCCAGCATTCCTTCGGGCGCCTCGCCGTCGAACACGACGACGTTGGTCACCTTCGGGATCTCCGAACGGATGCGCTCGAAGGTCGACGCGTACTCGGCGTCGACGTACACCGTCGTCGCATCGCAGTGGTCGACCACGTAGGCCACTTCCTCGTCGGACAGCCGGTAGTTCAACGGCACCGCCGTCGCACCGATCTTGCGCGCCGCGTTCATCATCTCGACAATGCCCGTTGAGTTCTGGCCGCACCACACGACCTTGTCGCCGGGCGCCACCCCGAGGTCGACGAGCGCCCGCACCAACTGATTGGCTCTGGCCTCCAACTCGGCGTAGGTCAGCGTGCGGACATCACCACCCGTGCGGTCGTCGATCACGGCGGCCTTGTCCGGTTGAGACGCGGCATAGTTGGTGAGCAGATCCCCCATGGCCGTATTCGTAGCATCCCTCAGCGGGTGGGCCACGTTTCGACGGTCTCGTAGACGGAGCCGCGGTCGGTCAGCGTGCTCGCGACGAGGGCGATCTCGTCGACGTCGAACGACGCGCCGAACAGGCGACCCACACTGCGATCGGGTCGGGCCTTCTTCCCGAGTCGGGCGAGGGTGAAGTGGCCGACGAACCGTCGCCGATCGTTGGCCGTGCCCACGCCGCGCACTGCTCGCTCGACGGCGTCCGCGAGCTCATCGACGCCGGCGACCGGTAGAACGATCGACCGCTCGGCCCGGAGGTCGAACGCCGGGCCGAGCACGGCGGTGACTGCCGGCAGCAGCACGTCGTCGAGACGCTCGATCGCCTCATCGACGTCGGCATCGCCGAGAAACCGCAACGTGATGTGCAGGTTCTCCTGAGGGAGCCACCTCACACCCGGATCCTTCGGCCGCTCGACGTCCGCCAGCCGCTCCAGCAGTTCCTCCGGCGGCCAGATCGCCACGAACAATCGCGTCACGGCGACGACCAGGCGCGGTCGATCACCGCCTGATCCTCCTCGTAGAGCCAGCAATCGACGAAGTGCGATCCCCGTACCCGGTAGCGCAGGACACGTCGGATCACGATGGGTCCCTCCGGCGTCGTGACCTCCTCGCGGGCCACCAGCACGGCGGCATTCGGTCCGGCGAGGACCTCGTCGACAGCGAGGAGGCGGCGGGGCGCCTTGGCGCCGACAGCGAGCAGCGTGTCGATGGCGGCCTGCTTGCCGGTGTGGCTCCCGCTCCACGGGTTGTTGCCGAAGTAGTGGAGGCTGAAGTCGTCGGCGTAGCAGTCGATGATGCCGGCAAGGTCGTTCGCCAGCCACGCATCGCGGTACCGCTCGGCCACCTCGCGAGCGTTCACGGTGTCGTCCACGCCAGCAGCGTACGTCAACCCCTTCGAGGACTCCGTTGCGATGAGCGAGAGGTGCCGTATGCGGTCGCTTCGCTCATCGCTGGAGGGTTGGATCGTGTTGCGATGAGCGAGCAGCCCGTATGTGGTCTCTTCGCTCATCGCTGGCGGGTCGGCACGGTCGACTGGTCGACTCGCCGTTGGCAGGTGGTGGGGAGAACCCCACCATGGATTCGCCGGGGGGCTCCA
>DASQFE010000400.1:0-2278 GCA_035633295.1 Ilumatobacteraceae bacterium
TCGCCTTCGATCGTTTGCGAGAGGCCGTCGCCGATGGTGAGGTCACCCGGCCGCCGGAGGACAAGAAGCTGATGCAGGCGCGCCGAGCGATCGAGAAGGCCGCTGCGGTGCTTCGTCAACTTGACGAGCCCATTTGAGTCAGGGGCTGAGTCAAAGGGCTGAGTCAGACGTACCCGTTGAGCACGTCGATCAATTCGATCAGATCGCTGTAGCCGCGCTTCGCGAACACCAGCGAGATCCGATCGAGATCGACCTTGTCGTCGTCACGCCGCTCGACCTTGAACGGCTCCGCTCGTTCGATCGACCCGGAGGCGACGAGATGTCCGAATTGCTCGTTGAGCTCGGCCAACTGCTCGTCGTTCGGGCCCTGCCGCATGCGCACGATCAGGTGATCGCCGACCAGGCGGATCGAGTCGTAGTTCGCATAGAAGCCGTCGATGATCCGGGCCGCTTCATCGCATGAGTTGGTGATCGTGTACAGACCGACATCGGTCGCCGACACCAACCCGCGCTCGATCAGCTGCTTACGCACGAAATCATCGACGCTCTCCCAGAAGGGATCGCCGGGGGCATCGAGCAGCACGATCGGCACGGGCACGCCCTTGCCGGTCTGGGTGAGCGTCAACAGCTCGAACATCTCGTCGAGGGTTCCGAAGCCACCCGGGAGACACACGAAGCCCTGGGACTCCTTGATCAGCATCACCTTGCGGGTGAAGAAGTACTTCATGCTCACGTGCTTCGGATCGCCCGCAATGATCGAGTTGGCGCCGGACTCGAACGGCAGCCGGATCGACACACCGATCGACATTTCCCTGCCGGCGCCCTCCATTCCGGCCTGCATGATCCCGGGACCAGCGCCGGTCACGGTCATCCATCCCTTGTCGGCCAGGATCCCGGCAAGGCGTCGAGTCAGGTCGTAGAGCGGATCGTCGGCGCTGGTACGCGCGGATCCGAAGATCGAGACCTTCCGGCGGTCCTTGTAGGGGGCGAACATGGCGTACGCATCACGCATCTCGGTGAGCGCAGCAGTGGCAATCTTGAGATCGAGCGTGTCAGGCTGATCGGCGATGAGCCCGAGTGCTTCGGAAACAAGTTCTTCCGCGAGTCGAACATTCTCGGAAACACCGAGTTCGGCGACGATGGAACGCGCACGAGACGACGCGTCGTCGGATACATCTGGGTCCATGAATCAAGGATCGTACGGCCCGAAGTGGCAGGGACCGGTGTTGGGATTACTCGCCACCGGCGCAGGGCTCGCAGCTGCAGAGTTGACCGTGGGGTTGGTCGAGGGCTCGGCATCGCCGGTCGTGCCCGTCGGCCAGGTGTTCATCGACCTCGTTCCCAAGCCACTCAAGGACTGGGCGATCGAAACGTTCGGCACGAACGACAAGGTCGTCCTGGTGGCCGGCGCACTGATCGTCGTACTCGGGATCGGAATTGCCGTTGGCGTGCTGGCCATGCGCGGGGCACGTAACGCGGCGTACGCACTGACCTCTGTGATCGGGCTGTTGGGCACCTTCGCCGTGCTCACGCGGCCCGCTCCCACGCTCGGCAAGCTCCTCCCGACGATCATCGGCACGGCAGTTTCGATCGCGATCCTGTGGTACCTCGCGCCGCGTCCCACCCCTGTCGTTGCATCGGCCGACCCTGATGTCGGCGCCACGACACCGGCTCAGACGATGGGTGTCAACCGGCGACGCTTCGTCGGCGGTGCCATCGGGATCGGTTCGGCTGCCGTGCTCGTCGGTGGTCTCGGGCGGATCCTGCAGCAACGATTCGAAGTGAGTGCCGAACGAGAAACGTTGACGCTCCCGAGAACAGTCGCCGACACCCCACTCCTGCCTGCAGATGCGCAGCTCCCTGTAGATGGCCTGCAACCGTTCGTGACACCGAACGTCGACTTCTATCGGATCGACACCGCGCTTGTGGTGCCCCAGGTGTCGAAGGACTCCTGGTCTCTCAAGATCAGCGGAATGGTCGACAATCCGATGGAGATCACGTTCGCCGATCTCCTCGAGCGGCCGCAGGTGGAGCGGTATGTGACGCTGTCGTGCGTGTCGAACCCGGTCGGCGGCGATCTCATCGGAAATGCGCTCTGGCAGGGTGTCCTGCTCAAGGACATCCTCGAAGAGGCCGGAGTACAAGATGGTGCCACCCAGGTGGTGAGTCGCTCGATCGATGGCTGGACGGCCGGCACGCCGACCGAGGTGATCATGGACGGCCGTGACGCACTGCTTGCGATTGGCATGAACGGCGAACCGCTGCCCGCTCGCAACGG
>DASQFE010000401.1:0-10561 GCA_035633295.1 Ilumatobacteraceae bacterium
ATGAGCTGCTCCTTACTTCGGTTCCTTGTACAGCGTCGCCTTCTTGATCCGCGAGATCGCCAGGGCGATCACGCCGACAGCGACGAGCAGGGTGATCAGGTAGGCCACCCACGACAGATTTCCACTGGCCGAGCGCACCCATTCGGCCTGGAGCATGCGCAACAGCCCCACGAGGAGCAGCACGACGCCGAGGCTGAGAAGCAGCGCTGCAGCGGCGCCGTAGCCGAGCCATGCACCCGCTCCCTTCAGCGGGCCGAGCGTCTCCTGCTTGGCGTAGGCCTTGACGTAGTCGACGATGTCACCGACCGATGCTTCCTTCTCGGCTTCTTTGGCCTTGTCGGCCCGGCGAGCGATGCGCTGTTCGAGATCGTTGGTGTCTGACACGGGCACTGTTTCTATCACGAACCAGACGGCCAAGCGCTATGGCTCAGGCCATAGCCCCAGGTCAGCGGCAAGCAGTGTTGACATGATCAACCGGAACACACACGGGGGCGTCGACTGCGCACACGCGCGACACCTGGACGCGCCGGGCCCGGCCGCCCGAAATTCGGAGCGGCCGCGCCCGGGAGGTAAGGGGATCAGTCCCCCGGGAACAGCAACGCGAGGTCGAGCGGGCGCAGCACCCCGGCGATCACGTGGACCGTGCCGCCGTCGGTGGCCAGGATGGTCCGACCGAACGCGAACGGGTCGAGGTCGTTGGTGTCGTCATCGGCCAGGCCGACGAGGCTGAAGAACGGCCGCTTGATCTCGAACGTGCCGTCCGACAGGTCGAGGTCCGGGAGCTGTGTGAGGGTCTCCACGCTGCGCGACTTCGGTCGGCGAAGATCCGGGATCTGGGCCGCCGTTGCGTGGTACCGAATTGTCTCAGAAAGAGCCGCAGCACCGCTGATGCCCGGAGCGAGGTCGGGCCCGCCGGCAATCGTGAGCAGTGTGTTCAGGACGTCGGCCTCGCTGAGCTTCCAGATCGGGGTGTTGGTCAGGTCGGCCACCAGGCCCCGGAACGACGCGTCGGCAGGGGCGAACACCGTGCCCGTGAAACCAGTCAGCGTAGCGGCGATGGTCGGACCGGTCGGGTCGTTCACGGCGTCGAACGGGAGGGCTGAGGCGGCAGCCAGAAGGATGTCCTGGTCGTTCCAGTTGCTGTCGGTCGGGCTGTCGGGCGGGTTGTTGGCGGCGCTGGCGACGAGGATGTCGACGATGCTGGCCGGCTGAGCGGAGCCGGTGGCTGCGGCGGTCGAGGCCACGGCGGCCGAACCGGCGAGTGCGGCGCCGGCGACGAGTGCGGCGGTGAGCTTGCGAATACGCATGTTGTGAGTGTCCTCCTGGGAATCGGGGCTGGTCCCCGGCTTGGTCGAGCACAACATGTACGGAGCGAGTACCTACCATGGATGATGATTCTCACGAGTGCCCGGTCATCACAGCCGTTGATCGAGTCGGCTTCGAGAAGAGCACCCCTGCGGCAAACTCCGCGGATGGTCCGCTCTCACGAAAGGCGGAACCTCATCATGGCCTCGACGTCATCGAGGATCTCATCGAGGAGATCCAGGCGTTGCATTGGTCCGTCAGCTGCGAGGAGACGGAGGCGATCGGCAGGCCCGATCGGGGCGAGCGTCGCCAGGTGATAGGTGGCAAGCAGCGCGTCGTCGGAGACCCCGGTGTCGATGTCGGCATCGACGTCGCTGTCGGTGGGGCCATCCGGGCCGCCATCGGGGAGCTGCGCCGCAAGCGCCATCGCGGCTCGTACCCGGGCATGGCTCGCCGCCACGTGCACAGCGAGACCCGGCGGATCGGGGTCGACGTCGGGATAGTCGTCGACGTCGGCGAGCGGATACGGATCGTCGGGTAGCCAGGCGTTGATCCGGATCCGTCGTGTGCCAACGGCGATCAGGGCGTAACGGTTCTCGTCGAGGGCGTCGACCTGGAGCATCTGGGCGACGGTGCCGACCATGGCCCGTTCGTCGCCGCCGCCGGTCTCCCAACCGTGGGTGATGAGTGCCTGACCGAATTCGGGTTCACCGTCGGCCCGCAGGCAGTCTCGGATCATGTCGCGATAGCGCGGCTCGAACACGTGAAGCGGAAGGATGCCTCCCGGTAGCAACACGGATCCGAGCGGGAACATCGGCAGAATGGCCACACCCGAACGCTAGAGCAGCGATGCCATGAAGGAGCTGTTCAGCGGGGACCGACTGTCGTCGGGTCGGGTCCGTTCGGGTAGGTCGCCAGTCGTTCGGCGAACGCGCCCCAGTACGGAGCGAACTTGTCGGGGTTGGCGATGTCGGGGCCGTTGAGGATCATTGCGAATTCGATGATGCCGCCCTCGGTGGTCTCCAGGAAGCCGGCGAGGCCCTTGACGGCGGGAGGATCGAGCTCGACGGGCGCGTTGCCCAGCGTCCCGGTCTTGGCGGTCAGGCGACCCTCCATGGGTGTTCCGACGAACTGATCGGCGAGGGTGCCGGTGCGTCCGGCAACCGGTAGCGCGTCGGCAATCGGGCCATCCTCGACGAGCCGCAGCACGGCGATCAGGGCTGCGCAGGTGAGCCGGTTGTCGCTGCTCAGACCCGACGCATCGACGAGGCGCACACCCTCCATCGGTACACCTGCGCTCCTCAAGGTGCGATCGATCACGTTCAGGCCGGCGGCCACGGTTCCCTCACCCGCGTCGGCCACCCCGAGCTCCTTGAGGAGCATCTCGGCGGTGTCGTTGTCGCTGGTGGTCAGCAACTCCGCGAGCACCGCGGTCAGTGGTTGCGACTCGATCGACGCCAGGATCGGCTGGGCCGGATCGGCCGAGCCAGCGCCGAAGCCCCTCGAAATCCGGACGTCACGCTCGCCGAGCAGTCGGGCGAACTCGCGCGCCGCAGCTTCGTTGGGGTCGCGTTGGCGCCCTGAGCGGCCGACCACCCTCGCGTCGTTCACGACGAGCGCGTCAGTCGGGCCGGCCTCGGTGAATGCGACGCCCGGGCCCCACGAGGGAATGACGAACTCGTCGTCGTAGCGTCCGCCGTCGCCAAGCACCGAACCATTCACGGTCGTCACCCCTGCGGCAACGACGGCATCGGCGAGTTGGTCCAACGACGTCGTGTTGAAGGCGGGGAGGCTGTCGGACGCGGTTCGAGAGTCGTCGGCCAACAGGAGCGGGTCGCCGCCGCCGACCAGCACGAGGTCACCGTCGATCACACCGTCGACAGCGGGTGGGGCGGAGACGGATGTGGTGAAGACGTGGTCCGGACCGAGCACTTCGAGTGCGACAGCGGCGACGAGCAGTTTGTGGGTGCTCGCCGGGATGACGGGGACGTCGGCGTTGTGGCCGATCACGGGGCGACCGTCGACGGAAACCGAGAGACACGATCGGTCATCCACGAAGGACGCCAATTCGTTCATCGCCTCCGACAGCCGAGCGTCATCTCCTGCCGCGACCATCTGGTTGGGCAGACGCCGGTAGCTCAGCAGTCCAGTTGTCATCTTGGGTGCGGCGCTCACCGGCGGCGGTGCCGGCTCTCCAGAGTCGTCGGGCGTCGTTGCGAGGGCCGACTCGTGTTCGTCTGCCTGGCCGTCGCTCCAGACGACGAGCGCGGTGAGCGCGGCGACGGGAACGAGCAGGATCGCGAACAGCGCGATGAACGGGGTGACTCGGTATCGAACCGGGCCGGTGACGACGTCAACACGACCCTCGCTCATCGCGGGCCGAGTTCGGCGGGAGTCGGGCCGGCCGGGTACGTGTCGAGCGTGTCGGCGAGCTGATTCCAGATCGGCCGGTACTCGCTCTGGTCGCTGATCGTCGGGCCGTTCAGGATGAGCACGTACTCGACCTCACCGCCACCCTCGACGGGCAGGTAACCCGAGAGCGCCTTGACCGCAGGCGGATCAGTGTTGAACGGCGGGTTGTTGAGTGTGCCCGTCTTGCCGGTCAGCCGCCCGGCGACCGGGTGATCGACGAACACGTCGGACAGCGTTCCCGTTTCGCCGGCGACGGGCAGCCCCTGACCGATCGGCGAATCGCTGTCGTAGCGCTGCACCACCGACGCCAGCGCCGAACAGGTGAGGCGATTGTCGAGGCTCAGCCCCGAGCCGTCGGAGAGGACGATCGGTGCGACGTCGACACCCCAGTCGACCAACTGCTGACGGATGACGGCGAGCCCGCCCTCTCTGGTGCCCGGCGCCGAATCGGTGACGCCAAGTTCCTTCACGACAAGTTCGGCGGTGTTGTTGTCACTGTTGCCGAGCATCTCTGCCGCCACCAGCGACATCGGAGCCGAGTTCACCGCCGCGATCTCGACAGCGCCCGCGGGCGAGGTGCCGGAGGTCGCGTCGCCCTCGACCACGATGCCTCGATCCTCGAGCAGACGCACGAACTCTCTTGCGGCGGCGGCATTGGGATCGGCGGCGCGGAGATCTTCACCGAGCACACGGGAGTCGTTTGCCATGAGCGCGTCGTAGGGGCCACCCTCCAGACCTTGAACGCCGACACCCCAGCCCGGAGCGAAGTACTCGTCGTCGTAGCGGGATCCGTCACCGACCACCCCTCCGGCCACGCGAGTGACGCCCGCGGCTGCCACACCGTCGGCAAGTGAATCAAGTGAGGTCGGCGACGTGACCGGATACAGCTCGAGGTTGGAGTCGACATACCAGTCAGATGACAGCAGGGGGTCGCCCCCACCAACGAGGTACAGGTCGCCGGCGATGAGGCCTTGGACGGGCGCCGCGGCGGCTGCGACCGTGGTGGTGTAGGTGAAGTCGGCTCCGAGTTGCTCCAACGCCACCGCCGCAACCAGCAACTTCTGATTGCTCGCCGGGATCACGGCGAGGTCGGCGTTGCGGGCGCCGACCGCTTCACCATCGACTGAGATCACCGAGCACGATCGGTCGTTGAGCGTGGCGAGGAACGGCGCTGTCTCGGCGTCGAACGCAGCGCCGTTGACGTCACGCGACACGATCGTCGGCATCCGGCGAAAAGTCATGATGCTGGTCGACAGCGCCGGAGTCGGCGTGGGAACGGTTGCGGTCGGATCGACCGGCGGCGCTGCCGTGCTGGCCCCGGTCTGGTCAGACGACCATCGGTGCACGGCCAGCAGCGCCAGCGCGGGGACGAGCGCGACGAGGCCCAGGACGATCCACGGGCCGGGCCCGCGTCGTCGATCGCGGCGCGATGTCACCCGCCCCGAGCCTTGCGGTACTTGGCGTGGCGCACGAGATGGCCCAGCGCCGTGACGGCATCACCACCGCTCGCATAGCAGAGCCGGCCGAGTCGGCGAACCGTTGCCGGCCCGGCATTGTCAGGGTCGGCGACGGCCAATTCGGTGGCGACGAGAATGGGCTTGGCAGTTCTGATGCTGAGTTCGTGCGCAGCTTCGGCAAAACGTTCGTCCTGACGTTGGTGATACGCAACGATCCGTTCGAGGCCATGATCGGGATAGAAGCGACCGTCGCGCATCATCCGTGCCTGGTTGCTCTGGATGCCGAGCCCGAGGTAGATCATCGCGTCGACATCGGGATGCATGGCGATGAGTTCCATCACCTCGGGAATGGTGTCGCGTGTCTCGCCACCTGCACAGTCGACGGGATTGTTGCGGCTCCACCGCGGTGGCAGCTTGTCGTCGATGGCGGCCTGGAGGTCGGCGGGCAGTTCCATCAAGACGATGTCGCCGTCGCGAGTGATGGCGTCGGCGGTGACCACGCCCCAGCCGCCCGCCGTGGTGAGCACGATCGTGTTCGGCCCCTTCGGCAGTGGCTGCGTGGCGAACGTGGCCGCCGCCTCGAACGCCTCGGTGACGGTGGTGGCGCGCGTGATGCCTGCCGCGCGGCACTCGCCGTCGAAGATCTTGTCGTTCGCCGCCAATGCGCCGGTGTGGCTCGCCGCTGCCTGTGCGCCGCCCTCGGTGGCGCCGCCCTTGACGAGGACGAGCGGTTTGCGGGCGGCGGCTTCGGCGAGTCGGTCCATCAGGCCGCGTCCGTCGACGATGCCCTCCACGTAGGCCAGGCTCACTGCCGTTGCATCATCGTCGGCATACCAGTCGAGGTAGTCCGCCACCGTGACCGCTGCGGCATTGCCGGCCGACACGGCACGGCTGATCCCGACACCGGTGGACCGGGCGAGGTTCATGAAGCTGGAGACGAAGTTCCCGCTCTGGCTGGCAATGCCGATACGACCTGCGGGCGGATAGGGCGCAACGATCTGCGCGCAGAGGTTGACCGGCGTACTGACGACGCCTTGCCCGTTGGGGCCCGCGAGCAGGATGCCGAGCTCGTCGGCGAGCGCAACCAACTCTGCCTCGGCGATGCGTCCCTCGTCGCCTGCTTCGCCATAACCGGCCGATGTGAGGAACGCGGCGGTGATGCCTTTTGCGGCGCAGGCCCGCAGCAGGTCGGGATTCGCCGCCGCTGGCGTGCAGACGAAGACGAGGTCGATCGCGTCAGCGGGGAGGTCGGCGATGTCGGCGACCGTCTTGATCCCCAGCACCTCCTCGCCCTTGAGATTGGTGCCGTACACACCACCCGCATAGCCGGCAGCGAGGAGGTTGTGCAGCGACACGAATCCGAACTTGCCGGGGTGGGTCGATGCGCCGGTGACCAGGACCCCGCGTGGGTCGAAGAGCGCCCGGAACTGCGCCGCTGTGGGTCGAGCGCGACCCGCTGGGCGCGGTACGTCGCCGTCGGCGCCCAACTCCACGAGGCCATCGACTGCCACGAGACGACCGTCGGGCTGGACGATCAGGGGATTGATGTCGACGCTGGCCACATCGGATCGTTCCGCGGCAAGTCGACCGAGGCCGACCAGGAGTTCGACGAGTTGCCCCCGATCGACTGCCGCCTCGCCTCGGAATGCTCCGAGCAGCTTTTGAGTGGCGAGGTCGTCGACCATCTCGGCAGCGGTGACCGCATCGAGCGGGGCTGGTCGGAAAACCACATCGGCGACTGCCTCGGCGAGGATGCCACCCACGCCGAGCATCACCGTGGGCCCGAACTGCGGATCACGGATGACACCGGCGATCAGCTCGCGGTTGCCCGAGATCATGGGGGCGACAAGTACGGAGACATCGCCGTCAGCGGGTGTGGCAGCACTCAGCAAATCGGCAGCGCCAGCCTCGACCGAACGACGGTCCGCGAGGCGCAGCCTCACCAGCCCGCGCTCGGTCTTGTGCGCAATGGCATCGCCGTTCAGCTTGGCAACGACCGGATACCCGAGTTCGTCAGCGGCGTCGCCGGCAGCCGTCGGGTCGACGACCAGTCGCTCTGGGGCGATCGGCAGACCGAATTCGGCCAGCAACGTCTTCGAGTCACGCTCCGACAGGGTCGTGTGCGCGCTGGTTCCGGGTGAGGTCAGATCTGGGCTCGCCATGCGGCTTCCACCGTACCGTCACAGCCGCAGCCGAGTCGGGCAGCGCGCCAAGGTCACCACCAGCCGTGAGCGATGAGCGAAGAGCCGGGATACGGGCCGCTCGCTCATCACTCCGGGCGCGGGAAGATCTCGTTGATTCCCGTGAGGAGCTTCAGGAGTGGGAGCATGTGCGTGCCGATGACCGGCTTGCCGGTGGTGAGGAAGGCAACGACCAGTTCTCTGTCCGGGTCGGCCCAGGTGAACAGATTCGACATGCCGATGTGGCCGAACGCCCGCTGGCGGTCCCAACCGTACGGGCCGATCGATTCGGTGCCGAGCATGAACCCGCTCGCATAGCGAATCGGCAAGCCGAGCATTCGGTCGATCACGAGCTCGTCGTGTGGGGCATCGAGCGCACGTTGAACGGTCTCCTCTGCGAAGACTCTCGTGCCTTCATACGACCCGCCGTCCATGATGCACTGGTAGAAGACGCCCACGTCGCGGGCCGTGGTGATGACGTTGGCCGACGGGACGACCGCACTGAGGAACCGGGGGTCGTTCGACATCTGCAGTATTTCGCCCCATGACTTGCCGAGTGCCCGCTTCACGAACAACCCCGTCACGGGCCCGAGTGGCACTCCGGTCTCGACATTGCGAGCCACTCGGTCGACGTCCCCAGGCGCCACCCCGTAGTCGAACCAGTCGAGGCCAAGCGGTTCCTTGATCTCGGTCGCAAGTACCTCACGCAAACTGCGGCCGGTCGCGCGCCGGGTGACGGCTTCCATGATCAATCCGCCCGTCACCGCGTGGTATCCGGGAATGGCGCCAGGAATGGTCGTGGGCCGCAATCCGCAGACGATCTGCTCGACCTCGACGGGATCGCTGATCCGGTCGAGGTTGAAGCCGTCGGGCGGCATCGACGCAATCCCGGCACGGTGGGTCAGGACGTGTCGGATCGTGATGCTGCCCTTCCCGTGCTGCTCGAAGCCGGGGACATGCTTCGACACCTCGTCGTCGAGATCGATGACGCCCGTCTCCTCGAGCTTGTGCATCGCCATGCCCGTGACCGCCTTGGCAGCCGAGAACAGGTTGATCGGTGTGTCGAGCGCGAGCGGAACCGCACGATTGCGATCGAACCGCTGTCCGGGAACGACACCTCGGGCATGGCCGATCGCCCGGTCGAGCACGACCTCTCCGCCGGAGCGGATGCAGATCTGGATTCCCGGATGCATCCCGCTGCGATACACCTCCTGCACGAGCGCCCAGAGCGCGTCGGCCTCCTCGCCCGACCCGGATTCCTCGCCGTAGTGGGTGACGATCTCGAGGTCGTTCGGCGTGGGACACCGGCGGGCGATCAGCCCGAAGGCGGTGTCGATCATCGACGGAGCCATGGCTCGACCGTACACCTGGCGATCATGGTGACACCCGGTCATCGACAGCCCCCTCTTCATCGGCGTACTGTTGCGAAGGGGTTGGGAAGGAGACGATTCACATGGCGATGTTCCGCACCCGTTTGCCACAACTCGAGGGGGGTCTGTATCTCACCGACGCCGGGATCGAGACCGATCTGATCTTCAACAAGGGAATCGAAATCCGTGAGTTCGCCGCCCACACTCTGCTCGCCGACGAGGCAGGACGACAGGCTCTGGCTGACTACTTCCGCGGCTTCTTGACGTTGGCCGCAGAGACTGGAGCCGGGTTCGTGCTCGACAGTCAGACGTGGAAAGCCCATCTGCATTGGGCCGATGATCTGCAAGCGAGCGAAGCCGACCTCGCCGCCGCCAACCGCGACGCAATCGCGTTCATCGCCGGGATCCGTGGCGAGTTCAGCGGCAACTCGGCACCAATCGTGCTCAACGGCCTCATCGGCCCGCGTGGCGACGCCTACGCTCCAGATGTAGCCCTCGCTGCTGCCGAAGCCGAGGAGTACCACGCCATGCAGATCGGGTGGCTGGCCGACACCGATGTCGACATGGTGACTGCGCTGACGTTCACACAGTCCGACGAGGCGATCGGTGCGGTCCGAGCGGCTGGGGCTGCTGAGTTGCCGATCGTGGTGTCGTTCACCGTAGAAACCGACGGGTCGCTCCCGACGGGCGAGCCGCTCGCCCATGCAATCGACGCTGTCGACGCGGCGACAGGCCGATCAGCCGCGTACTTCATGGTCAACTGTGCTCACCCCGACCATTTCCGTGATGTCATCGTCGACGCCGAATGGGCTCACCGCATCCACGGAGTTCGCTGCAACGCCTCGCGAATGAGCCACGCCGAACTGGACGAAGCCGAGGTACTCGACGATGGTGACATCATCGAATTGGCCGATGGATACCAGGCCCTCGTCGACTCGATGCCGTGGCTGAACGTTTTCGGTGGCTGTTGCGGATCAGATCTTCGCCACGTCACCCAGATCGCCCACATGCTCAACAGGTGACGCACACCAACTGCTTCGTGAAAGTCGTGCAGACTGATCGTCAATGAGAGTGATCCGACTCGATCATGTGCAACTGGCGATGCCGGTCGGACGAGAGGCTGAGGCGGTCGCGTTCTACGAAGGAGTGCTCGGCATCCCCCATGTTCCGAAGCCTGATCACCTGGCGGTTCGGGGTGGCTGCTGGTTCGAGAAGGATCACCTGAAGGTTCACCTCGGTGTCGACGTCGAGTTTCGCCCAGCGACCAAGGCGCACCCCGCCTTCATCGTCGACGACGTGCGCAGCATGGCCAGAGCCGTCAGTGCCGCCGGCTTCGCCGTCAAGGATGACGAGCCGCTCGACGGCTATGACCGCGTCTACGTGTCCGACCCGTTCGGCAACCGCATCGAGCTGATGCAGCCCAATCCCTAGCCGACGAGCCGGGCGGAATCAGGTGGGGATGAGCGCCGCGCGGAAGAACCCGATGATGTGCTCGCTGCGACGATCGAGTGCCTCGGGAGCGAGCGGATCCTCGTCGAGCAGGCCCTCGAGGAACGGTGCATCGGAGAAGTAGCTCAACAGTGCGCCGTACCCGGTGAGCAGCAACTGCTCGGGGTTGTGCTCACGAAATGTGCCCGCAGCCATCTCGCGCCGGAAATAGTCCGCGGCCTGATCGAACATGGGCCGCAGTACCGCCGACAGGTCGATTCCGAGGTGCGAACCACCATCGATCGCCTCGCGCCGCATCAGCGTCACGTACGACGGGTTGTCGGCGAAGTACCCGAACCCCGCGCGAAGCACCTGTTCGATCTTCGGCCAACCCCTGGCGGTCGACTCG
>DASQFE010000402.1:0-4636 GCA_035633295.1 Ilumatobacteraceae bacterium
AGGACGCGGCTGACCACACGGATACACCGTCGCAAACCCAGCCGCCACCGCATTCACCACCGTCATGTTCAACGCCACCGCAACCGCATCCGACGGCACCCCCGCCACACCAGTGACCTGCACCTCCAACGTCTGCCCGGCAGGAAGCGCACCACCCACTCTGAGCTTGCGAACCTCCGAGGAACCGCTGAGCGTGTAGTAGAGCGACGTACCGGTCGGCTCGGCGACAAAGGCCATGTCGGCGAGGCCGAATGCACCGGTGAGAATCGGACTGTTGTAGTCGACGACGCCGGTCGACGTCCGCAGCCACACACGGCCGGATCCCCCATCGGCAAACAGGTAGCCGCCCTCGAACCCGACCGGCCATGCCCCGCTCGGCACGAAGGCGCCCGCCGTGATGAACGTGCCGAATGAGCGCGGGTAGTCCGTGATCGGATCGGTGATTCCGGCCGGCGGACCGGCGCACGGCGGGTTCTGACCTCTCGGGCACTGCCCTTCGCGGGCGTTCCATCCGTAGTTCGCGCCGGCCACACCATTGTTGACCTCCTCACGCGCGCTCTGGCCGACATCGTTGATGAAGAAACGCGTTGTCGGGCTGTTCGGGTCGAACGCGAATCGAAACGGGTTGCGCAGCCCCCAGGCGTACAGCTCCTGACACCACGTGGCAGGCGTTGCCGGACCGTTGCCTCGGCTCCCGCAGACAACAGCCCCGAGCGCAGTGAGCGGATTGCCAGGCGCCGGTGCCCCGGTGAAACGGTCGAGCCGGAGAATCTTTCCGTTGAGCAGGCTGAGATCCTGCGCGGCGTCGTTGCTGCCGCCTGAGCCCGAATCTCCCCGCGGGTCGCTGCCGGCGTCGCCGGTCGAGATGTACAGGTAGCCATCGGCGCCGATGTCGAGGTCGCCACCGTTGTGATTGCCGTTGACGGAGGAAATGTTGTCGATCAACACCTGTTCGGTCGCCACGTTGATGCCGTTGCCCGACATCACGAACGCGCTCACCCGGTTCACGCAGCCTCCTGGCGAACCGGGCGCCGACCGTGTGTAGAACACGTACACGCGCCCCGATGTCGCAAAGGTCGGATCGTGGGTGAATCCGAGCAGCCCGCGTTCGCCTCCTCCACACACAGCCAGCTGTGCCGCTGGCGCACCGAGGAGTTGACCGGTGACCGTGTCGATGAGTCGAATGCGACCGGAATCCTGCTCGAGGACGACGACGCGGTTGCCGGGTAGTGACTCGACGGCGGTGGGCGAGGCAACCGACGCGACGCCCACATCCGTGAGGCCGCTGGCCGGCGCAGCCTCCGCGGCGTCAGACGCCGGGCCGATGACGACCACCGACGTCAGAACCAACAGAAACACAAGGCGGCGCATCATCTGAGAGTAGCCAATGACGGCAGGCAACGGCCGGACTCGACCGTGGACCCCCGACTTCGCGAGCCCGCTCGGGGTTCAGTGGCCGGTGAACTCGGCCTTGCCGGGGCCGTGCTCGAGGAAGCTGGCAACGCCGATCTGCGAGTCGTCGGTCGCGAACACCTCGACAAACGCAGCGCGCTCGAGAGCGAGACCATCGACCAACGATGTCGAGAGCCCCTCATCGATCACACGCTTGGCGATCGCCTGCGCCGTGAGGGCACCGCCGGCTACCTCGGCGGCGAGCGCCAGTGCCCGGCCGTGCAGTTCATCGGGCGCTACGACCTCGTCGACCAGCCCGATCCGCAACGCCTCCTCGGCGCGAACCTGACGGCCGGTGATGCACATCTCCTTCGCCCGACTTGCACCGATCGTTCGGGGCAGCCGTTGGGTTCCGCCGCCGCCCGGGATGATCCCGAGCAGAATCTCGGGCTGCCCGAACACGGCCTTCTCCGAGGCGATCCGGTAGTCGCACGCAAGCGCCAATTCACATCCTCCACCGAGCGCATATCCGCTCACGGCGGCGATGACGAACCGTGGCAACGCCGCCAGCGCATCGAGCGTCGAGTGGAATCCCGCGGCGATCGTGGCTGCCTCGGCCGGGCCACCGAACTGTGAGATGTCGGCGCCGGCAGCCAGTAGACGGTTGCCGCCGGTGACCACGATTGCGCCCGGAAGATCGGCGGCCAGCGCAGCGATGGCGCTACGGATCTCGGCGAGCAACTCCTGGGAGAGGGCGTTGACCTTGCCGTTGGCGAGCGTGATGACCGCAACGCCATCGTCTTGTCGATCGAGGTCGAGCAGTTCGTAGTCAGCCATGAGGCGAGTCTTGCCGATGACCGTGACACTCACCCGGCTCGGTCGAGACCGAACCACGGTTCGGCGGCGAGATCGCCTTCGAACAGCTCCCGATCCTCGTCGTCGGCGACGTCGACGACACGAGCAGCAGCGAACTCCTCGCCTGCTTCGTCGAGTCGACCCAGACAGGCCAACGCCCGGGCACGTGCCTCGTGGGCGTAGCCGAGGTCGAAGTCGACCAGCCCGGCCTCAGCGACAACGGCCGTACAGCGGTCGGCATGGTGCAACGCAAGGTCACCGTGGCCGAGCACAACGTGGCAGCGCGACAGCAACCACGAGGCCCGTGCATCGTTTTCGGGGCCTCGGTCGCTCGCTCGCTTCCAGTGATACGCCGAGGCGTATGCCCGAGCGAGCAACTCATCGACATCGGCCGGGGCGTAGTCACGCCCATCGATGAGTTCCCACGTGGCGTTGAACGCTTCAATGCCCAAACGCCGATGGAGCGCGCCATCGGCGACAGGCTCGGTCGAGTGACTCGTCACGCCAACAGTATGACAGCCCATCGACAGCTGTCGCTGGGGGTGGTACTGTCGCTGCGGGCGGTATCGGTCCGGGCGGCGTTGTTGTCGTTGCGGTGGAGGTGCTGGATGCATTGCACGTCACAGGCTGAAGCGGCATTGCTGCCGAACGGAGCGGTGCATGTAGGTCGGCGCGAGCACTATCGGCTCGCTCGAGAACTGGTCGCCCGGGAACCCGAACGCGTGGTGCTGATGCAGCGAAGCAGCACGCTGCTGCTCGGCCCAGAAGACGGGTGGGACCGCGAGGCCGAGTTCTACGACGAGGTGTGGCGATCCGTTGCCGCGGGCACCAGATGGTTTCATGTTGCCAGCCTCCGCGGCATCGAACGCCACCTCGAACGACGAGGGAGTTCGTTTCCCCACGCCGGTTCCGGCTCTGCGCACATTGTCGACCACAACGGCACCGTCACCATTCGTTCAGCGGTGGGAACGCTGCTGGTCGACCAGTCGATCAAGGTGCTCCCCGAGGAGGGTTCCAGTCGCCTCGGTGACGACTTCTCTTGCGACGACTACAAGTTCGACCGTCAGATCCGCTTGGTGGCCGCCGACTTCGGTGACCACAGTGAAGCACTCGTCGTCTCTGATATCGGTGACCGACAGGTGACGATCCACGTCGCGGGCAATGCGGCCGCCGTGCTGCTCGAAGCGTGCATCGACTTCTACCGACGCTGTCCACCGCTGAACGTCGACGACCTCGCCCGCTGTAGGACGCGCGCTGAGGCCGGCGCCCCACTGCACACCGAGGCCATGGCATGACGGCGCCCAAGAAATCACCGGCCAAGAAATCACCGGCCAAAGAATCAGCGGCCAAGAAGCCAGCGGCCAAGAGGCCAGCGGCCAAGAAATCAGCGGCCAAGAAATCAGCGGCCAAGACACGACCCGGAACTCCCACCGAGCAGCCGCCGAGTGTGCTGAGAGACGGAGACGATGTCGTCGGTGCAGCAGCACAGATCATCGCAGTGTTCGAGGCGCAACCCGATCTCTTCCTGGCTGCCGGCGCGAACCCCGTTCGAGCCATGCGCGACGCCGGTATCGAGCTCAGTCCCCGAGCCGGACGCTATGTGGCGCTCCGGTGCCGTTTCGCCCCGGCCGAAGCCGAACGCCTCGACAAGCTCGCGCAACAGATCGACGAACACCTTGCCGGCGATGCGATTGATCTCGATGATGACGCAGCCCTTGCAGATGCTCTTCGCAAGATCGGTATCGAGGTGGATCAGCCAACGGCCCCCGGGCGCGGCGAACCGTCACCCGACATCGAGATCACTGCAGTGACGTCGAAGCCCGACCGACCGACCGCCAAACGCAAGCCTGGTGAGCTGCACCCGATTCGCCGTTCGGTGCTTGCCGCAGCAGCGACGTTGCCACAAGTCCAACGGTGGCGGGAAACCCAACGAAGTGGGCCCGATCCGTTCGCTCGCTACGAAGCAGCGCATCCGGTGATGAAGCCACTGCTCGAATACCGCCGCCGATCGGCAACGCAACCCCGCTTTGCGGCCGATGAGGTGTACGAACAACTGGCCCGGACAAAGAACGGCCAACTGTCGAACGGCATCAACATCTCGCTCCGCGTCCGTCTCAACGGTGGCCGCTGATGGCCAACACCGGGGGTTTCGAGGTCGTCGCCGAGATCTCCAAGAGCACCGTCGACCAGGTTCTGCGCGCCGCACGCAAGAGCAACGTCATCCCGCAGGGCTTCGAAGAGGAGAACCCGATCGCCTTCGGGCCCTACCTCACCGAGCGGGTCAATGTCGTGGTACCGGAAGTGGGCCTGTCGGCCGAGCTGTTGCCGGCGACCAACTCGATACGCATCCACATCCCAGTCGAGATGGACGTCGAGATCCAGAACCCGC
>DASQFE010000403.1:0-3958 GCA_035633295.1 Ilumatobacteraceae bacterium
TGCACCCGTTGGGGCGCCCGGTAACCGATAGGTGTCGACACCGACTTGCAGGAGGGAACCGCTCGAGACTCGGTTCCGAAGCTGTGCGTTGGACACGCCAACGCCGTTCGCCTGCTGCCGTGACAGCAGGCCCAGCTGACCGGACTGCTCGCGCCCCACCCGCTGCCCCGCACGCACCCCAGGATTTGTGTGAGCGCCAAGGTGCAACCCCGACGTAGTTGCTCACACAAACCTCGGGGTGGAAGATTGTGTGAGCGTCGAGGTCAAATCTCGACGAAGTTACTCACGCAAACCGGCGCGACGGGTCCGAAGTTCTCGTCACGTTTGACCCGGCACCGTGTGACGGTTCAGACGGTGGCGGGCTGGCGCTGCTCGCGGGCGATCCATGCGTCGAGCACAGGGCTCGACTCGAAGCTCGTGATGAGTGCGTAGCGCGGCGCGGCACCGTTGTGGACGACGACGTGCCAGAGGCGCTGGGTGTCAACGACGAACCGAGCACCGCGGTGCAATGGCACGCGCGTCTCGGTCGACGGGTCGGGCAGGCCATCGGGCCCGTTGTCCATCAGCAGCATGTAGCTGGTCGGGTTGTCGGTGAGTTCGATCCACGACCGCACGACCCACCCCTCGGCGTCGGGGTTGAACCGGTTGTTGTCGTCACGGTGCAGCGAGCGCATTGCCGTCTCGCGGTCCTGCGGTTCGAGCTTGATGATACGCACGCGGCCGAAATTGGCGCCGACCTCGTTCACGTAGTTGCGGATCGTCGGCGCAATCTCGGCATTCGAGGTCCACAGCGCATCTTTGTCGGTCTTGCCCTTGTCCCAGAATCCGCGGCAGTCGAGTTCGCCATCGGCAGATGCCAACGGGGCGAAGTTGGTGTCGCCGCCCGACTTCCAGTCCATGTATTCGAGCGAGGTGAACTCGGACTCGGGAATCTCGTACGGAAGATCTCGGAGGGCGACGAAGCCGGTGTCGGCGAGCACGTCGAGGCGCTGGTGGGGCGTGTCGAGCGGGATCGCCACGCTCCAGTGGTCGAGAGTGGGCCAGAAACTCATGACTCTGAGTCTACGAAGCGAGTGGTCTGCCGGCAGGGCACTTCGACACCTGTCACCGCTGAAATTCTCCTCCGGGTGCGCGGTGAGCGCGCACGGCCAGGAAAATTTCGGGGCGTCGTGTCGGCCACCGGGCAATCAGGGCTCAGTGGTACCGGCCGCAGGCTCGGGCAGCTCGGCGACCACGACGATCCCGGACGGGATCTCAAGTGTTTGGCCCGCCTGGATGGCGTCGGGGCTCGCCAACTTGTTGAGATCGACGATCGACTGGACGGTCACCTCGAAACTGGCGGCAATCTTGCCGAGCGTGTCGCCTTGGTTCACCGTGTAGAAGCGCTGCCCGGCAGGGATCGTCGTGCTCGTGGTCGTCGTGGAGGCGATCGTGGTGACGATCGGCGGCAGCCGCTCCTGGGCGGCCGGATCGGTGGTGCCGCACGCCGAAGCGCCGAGTACGAGCGCGCCGAGCAAGAACGCAGTGCTGGGGGCCCCAGGTCGCTTCATTGGCAGGGATGCTACGCGCCCAGCGATGTCGGTGACACGCGGTCGTCGGCGTACCCTCGGGCCGGTGACGACCGCACACTTCGACAACCGTTCCGCCGAACACCCGGTTCCGGGCGCCGAACACCCTGCCCGGGAGTACCACGTCGATGTCAACGGCCTCCAGATCGCCGTCCACGAGTGGGGCGCCGCGGACAACCCCCCGTTGGTGCTGGTGCATGGCGGCTTCGACTTCGCCCGTACCTACGACATCTTCGCCCCGAAGTTGGCGGCCGGCGGTTGGCGGGTGGTCAGCTGGGATCAGCGCGGCCACGGCGACAGTGACCATCCCGAGTTGTACTCGTGGGATGCCGACATGCGCGACGCCCTCGCCGTCTTCGATCACGTCAGCCCTGGCCGCCCGATGCCGGTGATCGGGCATTCGAAGGGCGGAGCACTGATGACCCAGTTGGCCGACGCGCAGCCGTTCCGTTTCACGCATCTCGTCAACATGGACGGCATACCGTTCAACCGGCGGATCCCCGACGTTGCCGAACACGAGCGCACAAAAATGGTGGCAACGGAGATCGCCGGCTGGCTCGACCATCGCCGCTCCACCGCAACGGCGCAGCGCAAGCCGGGCACGATCGACGAATTGGCAAAGCGACGCGGCCGGATGAACCCGCGACTGGACTTCGACTGGTTACGGCGGCTCGTCACCGTTGGTGGCTTCGAATCTGCCGACGGCTGGCGCTGGAAGATCGACCCATCGATGCGTTTCGGTGGGTTCGGGCCATGGCGTCCCGAGTGGACGTTGATGCGGCTGCCGGGGCTCCCGATGCCGTTCCTCGGCATCCTCGGTCGGGAGATGGAGGAGATGGGCTGGGGCACGCCACCCGAAAAGGTGCTGCCGTATCTGCCGCTCGACGGGCGCTGTGAGATCCTCGACGACGTCGGCCACTTCGTGCACATCGAGCAACCCGACCTCGTGAGTGCGATGGTCCTCGACTTCATCGGTGAGCCGTCATGACCGGCCGGACCCATCCCCTCGGCGAGGTCACGATGCTCCGCCACGGCAAGGTCGATCTCGCCCTGCACCATCTACGCGGCGAGTTGGCCGGCGGCGGACGGCCACTGCTGATTCTGCACGGGCTCGGCGAATCCTCACCACGCACCGTGCCGACGTGGGCAGACGCCTGGCCTGGCGAAATCGCCGCACTCGATTTCACGGGACACGGCGGCTCGACGATCCCGCGCGGTGGTGGCTACACCGCGGAGCTGTTGCTCGGCGACGCCGACGCAGCGCTTGCCGCACTCACCGAGGGCGATCCGACGCGCTCGATCACCGTCGTCGGACGCGGGCTCGGCGCCTACATCGCGCTCCAGCTCGCCGGAGCCCGAGCCGCACAGGTGCACGGGGCGATCCTCGTCGATGGTCCCGGCCTTGCCGGCGGGCCGACCGGTCCGACCTCGCAAAGCTTCTTCTCGTTGCCGTCGAGTTCGAGCACGCCGGATCCGTACGCGCTCGTCGAGTTGGGTCGCGACCTGCGACCTCCCGACTACGCCGCACTGTTCGTGCGCCTCGCGCTCGCCGGGTCGAAGCTGGAGGAACCGATCGCCGTTTCGAGTGTGTTCCGTCCCGAATGGCTCGAAGCGGTCGTGAAGGAACACGGTGTCCTCGACGTGGCTCTCGCCGAAGCCCTCGCCACCTACGCGTGACCACGACCGGATAACGTGAGTGAGTGTCCGTGGCAACGTTCGCAGTGATCGTGGTGGGGTCGTTCCTGCTCATGGAACCGATCACCGCGGCGACGCACCGGTGGGTGATGCACGGCATCGGCGAGTGGTTCCACCGCAGCCACCATCGCCCCGGCCGCAAGCCTCGCTGGGAGCGCAACGACTGGTTTCCCGTCTTCTTCGCCGCGATCGTGTTGTTCGGGCTGTGGCTCGGGTTCAACCGCAACGGGTTCGCAGCGCTCGTTCCGATGGCGATCGGCGTGACCCTGTACGGAGCCGCGTACGCACTCGTGCACGACGGGTTCATCCATCGCCGGATCGATCCGTTCGGTGACCGCACCAATGCCTACCTCGATCACGTTGCCGCCTCGCATCGGATCCACCATCTCTACAACGGTGCGCCGTACGGGATGCTGGCACCGGTCGTTCCGGCCGAGTTGCGAGCGAAGGCTGCTCGCACCGAGCGCGACCCGTTCGCCGAGGTCGACACCCCTGCCGTCGCCGGCCGGGCGTAGCAGCTGGGTGGAGGGGCGTCCCGTCGGATTGCCTGGTGGATTGGCGCAGGGGCGCTGCTAGATTCAGGACGCTCTCAACGAGACAAGGCCATTGCCTTCAGGCCCCCATCGTCTAGTGGCCTAGGACACCACCCTTTCAAGGTGGCGGCACGGGTTCGAATCCCGTTGGGGGTGCGGCGC
>DASQFE010000404.1:0-5070 GCA_035633295.1 Ilumatobacteraceae bacterium
CGTCTGGTCCGGGTGAACCCATCCTCGCCCTCCTCGCCGGCGAAGGGACGCACCGGATCGCGGTCAGCGGGTTCACGGGCGGCGAATCCTTTGTCATCGAGACCGAAACGCGGGGTGGAGGCCCGTGAGTTCCGCCGGAGCGGCGGAGCGGGTCTGCCTGGTCGATGAGTTCGCGGACATCGACACCCAGGAGCGAACGACCTCGCCGAGCCGGTGAGGGACGTAGTCCGCTGATCAACGGTGCTGGATCCGTCAGAGTCCTAAAGCGTCACCCGGCCGGTGCAGCGTAGACCCCGGGGGTGAACTCCCGGTTTGCGTGACACATCGGTTGGGACGGCCCAACGGAACTGTTACGCAAACCCTAGGAAGATGACCCGCCGACTCGTTCAGTGCGGTGTGGTCAACACCGGCAGGAGTGCCTGGGCGACCTCGGCGGGCCGCTCTTCATGGGCGAACAGCCCGGCGTCGGTGATGACTTCCAGGCGGGCGTCGGGGAAGTCAGCGACCATCTCGCGAGCCCACTTGACGGGAAAGAAGCGGTCCTGTTCGCCCCAGACCAGTTGGACGGGGACGTTGATCCGTCGGTGCAGCTCGGCCAGATCGCGAACGTGCTGATAGTCGAAGCTTCGGAGCAGGCGAACGGCTGCGTCTCGACGCACGTGGGACTGGTGCAGCGGCCGCAGGAAGAACTCGTCGAACTCGCCGTCGAGCAGCGATCGGTCGGCAAATGCGTCGCCGAGCGCCAGCCGGTTGCGTCGTATCCTTGGCTGTCCAGCGAGCCAACCCAGCCCTGCGCCTACTCTGGGAATGCGCCGCGTGGCGATGAACGACTTGAACTTCCAACTGATGCCGGTCGACTGCTCGGTGTCGATCAGCCCGAGGGCGCGCAGCCGTGCGTCGCCGGCCATGGCGTGGCGTGCGATCATCCCGCCACTGTCGTGTCCGACCACGGCAACACTGTCCAGTTCGAGTAGGTCGACGACACGTCGAACGCTGTGAATGTGGTTCTCGATCGTCAGCGGGGTATCGGCCGTGAACCGGCTGCTGCCTGCACCGGGGAGGTCGATCACGTGGCAGGTGACGTGGTCGCTCAGGTGGGGGAGCAGGGTGCGGAAGGTCGCGCCGCTGACCGGCCACCCGTGGACGAACAGCACGTCGGGCCCGGTGCCCACGCGGCGGTATGCGACCTCGCCGGCGCCGACGTCGAGGAACCGATCTGGTTCGCGCCGAAACAGGTCGGATGCGGCCGCAGTGGAGATGCTCATGCCGCATCCGCATCGTGGATTTTGGCGGCGGTGGCGAGGTCGAAATAGTCCCGCCACACCGTGACTTTGCCGTCATGCACCTCGAACACGCTGTTGACCGGCAGTTCCCGCCATCCAAAATCGAGGCGGTGGCGGTCCAAGCGCTCGATGAACACCACCTCTCCCGATGCCGCTCGACGCGAGATCAGGAACTCGTTCTCGCGGATCGGTGCGAAGAAGGGCTCGAGCACCTGCCGAACACCCCAGTGGCCGTACACCGTGCCGATTGGGATGTTCGTGTACTCGACGTCGTCGGACAGAAAGGTGAGTGCGGTGTCGAAGTCCATCGCGGCGAACGCGTCGAGGAATGCCTCAACCACTTCGGTCGGTCCTGCAGCATGCTGGGTCATCGTGGTACCTCCAGGAAGTTTGTAGTGATCACTGCGAAACCCTAATCGCAGTGACCACTACGATCAAGTCCCGATGGGTTACAAGCACACCAAGGCGGACATCCTCGAGGGGGCGCTGGCAGTAGCGTTCGACGACGGGCTGAGCCAGCTCACCTTTGGACGCATCGCCAAACGGCTCGGCATCAGCGACCGGATCGTCGTCTACTACTTCCCTTCGAAAGACGACCTGATCGGCGAGGTGCTGTACGCCATGGGCGTCGAGCTTCAAGCGACGCTGGCCCCGACTTTCACCACGCCCGCTGCTGACCATATCGAGCTGCTTCGTACCGCCTGGCCGATCCTCGCTCGACCCGAGGCGGATCCTGTGTTCGCCCTGTTCTTCGAAGCAGGTGGTCTCGCCGCCACCGGCCGCGAACCCTTCCGGACCCTCGTCCCGCAACTGGTCGAAGCCTGGATCGAGTGGGCCGCCGCGTTCATTCGCGGCACGCGGGCACGGCGACGCTCCGAGGCGGAGGCCGCAATTGCCGTTCTCGACGGTCTCCTCCTGCTCCGCCAGCTGGCCGGCCCCTCCGTTGCCGACCGCGCGGCCCGGAGGATCTGGGCCGTTCGAACCGGCTGACCCCGGACCCGGCGAAAACCCGCGAAATCCCGGTTTGCGTGACAGATCGGTTGGGACGGGCCAATGGAACTGTCACGCAAACCCTGAAACCTGGGGGAAGATGACCCGAACGGACTGCACTCTGGTGAGGCGTACTGCACTCGGATCGGGCACCATGATCGGGCGGACCGCCCACGAGCCGCAGCGTCGGCGGAGGCCGGCTTGTTCATGCAGCATCACCACCACCATGACTCGAGCGAATTCGGCAGTGCCGGAGAACCGGTCGAGCCGAGGAAGCCGAAGCAGGAGCAGGAGGAAGCGTCGACCGATGTGACCGAGGTCGCCCCGGGAATCGTTCGAACCCAGCTCCCGATCAGCATGCCGGGCCTCGGACATGTGAACTGTTACGTATTGGAGGACGAGCGGGGTATCGCCGTTGTTGATCCCGGCCTTCCCGGTCCGGAATCGTGGGACCATCTGGTCGACCGCCTCGCTCGCGGCGGTTGGGCCGTCGACGATGTCCACACCGTGGTCGTCACCCATTCGCATCCCGATCACTTCGGTGGGGCCATGCGCCTCCACCACGTAGCCGGCGCCGAGATCGTGACGCACGAGTCGTTTCGCACCATCTTCGACACCGCCGATGTCAATGATCACGAGGATTCCGACGAGCTCGACGTCAACTCCCCCGACGATCGCGCCGCCGCGATGGAGCGCTACCTCTCGAAGCCGTCACCTTGGGGAGGACGCCGCCCCGGGCCGTCCCCTGAGTTCCTTGCGCGGATCCGCGACGCCGGTGAATCGGGGGGATCGGTCTTTGCCACTCCGAGGCCGACACAAACGCTGGTCGACGGCCAGACGATCAAGCTGGCGCGACGCGAGTGGGTGGCGATGCACACGCCGGGCCACACCTACGACCATCTCTGCCTGTACGACCCCGAGTTCGGCGTGGTGCTGACCGGCGATCACGTTCTCCCGTCGATCACGCCCCACATCAGCGGGTTGGCACCCGACACCGATCCGCTTGCGCTCTTCTTCGCGTCGTTGCAGCGAATGGCCGAGATGACGGACGTCACGGTCGCGCTTCCGGCCCACGGCCATCCGTTCGTCGACCTGCGCGGCCGAGCCGAGCACATCATCGAACATCATGAGGAGCGTCTCGACGTCATCCGCGACGCAGTGCCCGACCTCCCCAACGGCACGGTCGCTGAGTTCATGCGCGTGCTGTTCAAGGAGCGATCGTGGGGCGAGATGGCCGAGAGCGAGACGTATGCCCACCTCGAGCACCTCCGTGAGAGCGGCGAGTTGAACCGGTACTTCGACGAAGGGATGGCCCGCTACACGCTCGTTGGCTGAGCAGCGGTCGGGTCGGTGACTGGCGCAAGCCCCGCCAAGGTTCAAGTGGTGCCGCTGTCGTCGGTGGCCGGTGATGCGATCGATCGGGCTGTCGCCTCTACGGCGAGTGCTTGATCGAAGGTCAGGATCGAGGTTGCTGCGTGCACGAGGGCAGTGTCGAGCACGATCACGTCGGGGAGTCGCAGGCTTGTCGCCGCTCGAAGTCTGGCCCACCGAAGCGGCGCGTCAGCGTCGACCTCGACGATGGCGAACGCCGCGCGTGTTGCGCTCGCAGCGTCGTCGAGCCGGCCGAGTTTGGCAGGGCCGACCAGGCACTCGGCGAAGGTGACCGGATGCAGCACGATGACCTCGTCGACGGTCGCGTTGTTGAGGGTGACAGCCGCACGATGATGGGGGTCGCCGGGATCACGCAGCGCAATGATCCAGCTCGCGTCGGCGACGATCATGCCGGCCAGTCCTCACCCCGTTCGTAGAGTCCAGACGAGCCGGGGAGCGACCCGGCAAGTGAGGTCCGGGCAGCGGCGCGGGCAGACGGTGAGCTTCCACCCGCCGCCCAGTCATCGAGGATGAGCTGGATCAGCCGTGCCCGCGGGAGCTTTCCCCATCGCCTGGCTGCCTGATCGAGAATCTCGGAGATCTCCTCGGTCTCGGTGATCGCGTGGCGGGCGTGAGCTGTCGGCATGCCATCAGTGTAACACTTGGTGCAACACCGAGCGTGCCCGGCTTCGATGACCCGTCGTCCCGCGGGTCATATGACCGCGACCGATGTCGCCGCGACGAGGATCCGTCTGATGAGCGCACGACCCGAGGTCCCACCCGGATTCGAACTGGCTCGCACCACCGCCACCTTCGACGACCGCACGGTACCTGCAGGGCTCCCGTCCAGGGACATAGTCCCCTGCTCAGCGGTGCCGTCATCCGTCAGAGTTGAATCGTGACGGAATCATCGGGTGAAGATCGAACAGTGATTGTCGGCGTCGACGGCTCTGCCGGTTCGGCGGCCGCGTTGCGGTGGGCGATCGACCATGCCGACCATCTCGGTGCCGTCGAGCCGGTGATGGCGTTCGTGAGCGGTCTGTACGCGCACGGGTTCGGTGCGCTCGAAGCCCACGACCACCTCGGGGGACCGTACCGGGATGACGCGATCCTTCGCCTGCGGGCCTTTCTGGTGGAGCATGCCCCGTCACTCGTCGACATCGGTCGGGTGATCGACGACCGAGCCGGCGCCGGCCTCGTCGATGCTGCCACGAGTTCCGAACTCCTCGTGGTCGGAACCCGCGGATGGAGTTCCCGTGCCGATCTCTCGGTCGGGTCCGTCGGCGCCTACTGCGCACGACATTCCACCGTGCCCGTCGCGTTGATCCCGCCGGACGTTCCACCCATTCATGATCGGCTCACCGTCGTGGTCGGGTTCGACGGATCACCGCATTCCCGAACCGCGCTGCAGTGGACGCTCGAGCAC
>DASQFE010000405.1:0-1700 GCA_035633295.1 Ilumatobacteraceae bacterium
GGCGTCGACGTTGCCGTCACGGCGGAGCTGGCCGACCTCCTTGGAGATCGTGTTGACCCGGGCACGAATCGCATCACGGCGAGCAGCAATGTCGATGAGGCGCGCGTCGAGCTGCGCCGCCGTGTCGACGTCGGCGAGCACGCAGCTGCTCCCCCGTCGCCCAAGCGCGTCCTTCACGCCGTCGAGGTCGGTGCGCAACAGCCGCTGGTCGATCACAGCGTCGAGGCTAGTGGTCGCACGCCGCCGTGGCCGGAGCCATTACCGCAAGTCAGTCGTTGGCACGCGGCGGCGTGTGCGCGAATTCGCGCTCGACATCGGCGGTGGTGAGCGGCACCTCGTCGTCGACGGCCGAGTCGCCGGTGAGTTCGGCATCGGGGATCGGGCGAGGGCGCTTGTATGTGGTCCCGTACTCGAAACCCGAGGCGAACTTCTTGAAGAAGATGTAGATGATGACCGCCCACAGGAAGATGCCACCGCCGGTTTTCATGATCGCTCCCGCCAACTGCTGGTCGAACACGACCGAGAGCCCCCAGACACGAACGGGCTGGTCGTAGGTCTTGTAGACGGCGCCATCGGCGAAGGTCAGCCATGCGGCCGGGATGGTCGGCACGAGCGACTGGACGAAGAGGTAGATGCACTTGCCGATCGGCGAGATCTGGAGCTCGGGGAACGGCCCGACGACGGGCATCCACATCAGCAGCGAGAAGATCACGACAGCGAAGTGCAGTGAGTAGTGCAACGGCCCGCTCGCCACCGTGGCTGAAACGACCCCGGGGATGTGCGTGATGATCACGATGGCGTTGAACAGCAGCGCAGCCACGACGGGCCGGGTGAAGAACACCACGACCCGGTAGAACCGCCCGTTGCCGACAAGCACACGGAGCAACCATTCGGGCGTCGCCATCAGCACGAGCGGCGGAAGGAAGTAGCTCAGCACCATGTGCTGGGCCATGTGCATCGAGTAGAGGTACTCCTCGCCGATGTCGTGAACTGGCCAGTCGCTCGCCACCCACAGCATCACCATGGCACCGACGAAACAGCCGATGTTGAACCGCGAGACTGCGGGCTGTCCGGCTGGCACGGCCTTGGGGCCGATCACGCGCACCATGTAGATGTATGCGCCGGTGAGGAATACGACCAGGACCCAGACAGCCGGATGGAACTGGAACCTCCAGGGGTCAACGGCGGTGAGTTGGGCGAGCATGGCTCGGTCGTGTCAGCCGGTCCAGAAGTGGAACGTGGCCAGCACGACGGAATACAGCACCACCGCGAATCCGAGTCCGAGGTAGAAGAGGAAGCTGAACAGGCGGCTGTCGAATCGCAGATGCATGAAGAAGCTGGCGACGATCCAGAACTTGATGAACATCAGCACGAGAAGCATCGGCACCAGCAAGGATCCCTGGGGCCCGATCTCGGTCGACAGGATCTCCAACGCCGTCAACACGGCCAGGATGATCGCGATCCAGATGTACTTGCGGTCGCTCGGCTCCTCGTGACGATGTTGGTCGGCGTGAGCGTCGTGGCCGTCGACGTGCCCGGCAAGGTCGGTGTCGGTGTCAGTCATGGTGTCGTCGGTGTTCATGTCAGGCCGGGATCAGGTAGACGAGGGTGAAGATGAGGATCCAGACGATGTCGACGAAGTGCCAGTACAGGCCGATCATCTCGACGGTCTCGGACTTTTCGCCGACCAGCTTGCCCTT
>DASQFE010000406.1:0-11261 GCA_035633295.1 Ilumatobacteraceae bacterium
GTAGGTCTTGCCCGCAAAGTACGGGGGCGAGGTCACAACCAGGGCGACTGACCCATCAGCGATCGCGTCCATTCGCCGAGCATCGCCATGCATGAATGGGTTCGCGATGGGTGTCGCCGGATGGACCGTCTCGTCCCGCGAAATCTCGGGTGCTCTGAATCGGTCGTAAAACGCGGTCGCATCGTGGCTCTCTCGTGCACTCACACCGAAGTTTGAGGTTGACGTCTTGCGTCGTGCTGTCATGGATCGGTCCCTCCTTTGCTTGCCTCAATACTACCCAATCCGATCGAACGTACGCGCGACCAACGAGTCTGCGACCACAGGGCTGCGGGACATGGCACCCCCCGCTCTGTGTCACGTCCTGTCATGTTCGGTCGTTACGTCCGGTGTCAGGCGCCAGCAGTAACAGCTTGGCTGGTCGCCGGGCGGTACCGGTCGTAGAGCACGATCAGCACGGTGAGCAGTAGACCGAAGAACAGCGCGATCGAACGGTCGATCTCGCCGTCGCCGACGATCGCGGCGTAGGCGATCAACAGCGTCGTGTTGACGATCGCCAGCACCACGGATTCCAACGCCAGCGACGACCAGCCGTTGCCACGTCGGGCGAGCCAGATACTCAGCCCCGCGTTGGCAAGCACGATCAGCAGCGTTGCGCCGACGATCTTCAGGCCAGTCGTCTCGACCTCCAGCACGTTGGCGAAGATGCCACCGATGAGCGCGATGAGGGCGATCTTCTCGAGCACTGCGGCTCGCATCGATGTCGGCACCGGCTCGACCCGCCGCACGACGGCGTCGGTGCGGTTCATGTCGAGCCCGAACGACCAATCGGCGGTCGGCAGCCGCTTGCGCATCCGCCAACCGACGACGGCGATTCCAACGATCACCAAGACGAGTGCGAGCAGGACGCCCGGACGGTTCGAGAACGCGTCGGACCACGACGAGGTGGGCTCGACGCCGAACACCGTCTCCTTCATGAAGTCGGTGAAGTCGTTCTGGGCCACGTGGATCCACCATTCCTGGGGCAGCTTGATGAAGATCCAAATGAACGCCGCCAGGCCGATGACCGCACGGTGGGTCATCCGGAGGGGGTTCCACCGTGTCTGGATGACGCAGTACGCAATGAAGAAGTACTCGAACGTGTTCGGGAACGCCATCAGCAGCCAGCGGTAGCCGAGGATCTCGAACAGCAGCACCCCGACCAGCCGGTAGTACCACAGGAACGCCGCGACGATGATCCCGAACCCGTTGGTCCAGTTCCGAAAGACGGTGAGATACGCGATCGCGAGGTAGTAGATGTCGAGCGCCTTGTCGAAGCTCTGGTACCGATCGAGGCTGAAGTCGGTGGCTTGTTGCAGGATCGTCTGGTCGGCGGCATCGACAACGAGACAGACCAGGATCGCCGGCAGTGGGAACCGGGGAATGAAGAGCGGGACGATCAGCCGTACGAGGAGGATCGCAATGACAACCAGCGTGTCGGTGTTGGCGGCAAGCATGCGGGGACTACTCGTTGTCCATGTGGGCGAGGGTCATCGGCGCACAGAAGCTCATCGGCTGTCGCGCTTGGCCTGTTTGCGGGCACCCTTGGCCTTGGTGGATGCCTGTTGCGAACGCGACGTGTTGGGTCCCTTCGCCTTGCGCTGTGTTCCCGCCGGGCTCGGTGCTGACGATCCATGTGACCCGACCTGAGCGATCGCCGGTGTGCCTTTCGCAGCTCGTGCGGCGTCCAACCGCTCGCGCTTGAGTTCCTTGGCAGTAGCGCTCGCAGCGGCCGCGAGCGATCGCGCCACCCGTGCGAGTGCGTCTTCGAAGATCTCGGCCTTGCGCTTGGTGCGCTGGTTCGATGTGGACGTCCCCCGTCGCGATGAGGATGCCACGACCAGCTCAGCCGACTGGCGCCGATACAGCTTCGTGTACTTGTTGCGCGCCCGTCGCACGAGCGTGAGGAGTTCGTCGAGTTCGTCCTCGGAGAGCCCGCCGAGGCGGGCCGATTCGGTCGCGACGAGCAGGGTCTGCTCCTTTGCGCTGAAGAGCGTGTGCAGTTCGGTCGGGTTCACTTCACGATCATGCCTGCTGCGGCGACGCGGTCAGTCATCCGGAGCAGCCGACGTGAGCGTCCTGGCCTCCGAGGAGGGAGTTGCCAGGAGTAGTCCACCACTGACTAGTCTGTGCGGGTGCGCTCCCGCCGTGCCCTGGCCTCGGCAACAGTCATTGCGTGTTTCGTTCTGGCCGGATGCGGCCGCGACTCCGGCCGCTCCGATCAGATCACGATCTTTGCGCCGTCATCGTTGACCGAGGTGTTCGCCGCAATGGGTGATGCGTACGCACGCGACAACCCCGATGCCGATCCGAACTTCACGTTCGCATCGTCGTCGGACCTCGCCCGCCAGATCATCGAGGGGGCTCCAGCGGACGTATTCGCATCGGCCGACCTGGCGAACATGACCAAGGTGACCGATGCCGGTGTCACCGACGCGGACCCGGTCGTCTTCGCTACCAACCGCGCCGAGATCATCGTTGCGCCAGGCAATCCACTCGGGCTCGCGGGTGTCGAGGATCTCGCATCGGACGACCTCGTGGTCGTGGTGTGCGCGCCGGAGGTTCCGTGCGGAACGTACGCCGATGAGGTCTTCGACAACTCCGGCGTCGAGGTGACACCTGACTCGTTGGAGGAGAACGTGAAGGCTGTTGTCACCAAGGTCACCCTCGGCGAAGCGGATGCCGGGATCGTGTACGTGACCGATGTCATCGCTGCCGGACCCGCGGCGACCGGTGTGGCGATCCCCGACGACATCAACGTGGTCGCCGAGTATCCCATCGTCACGATCGGTGACGCGGGTCCAGCGGCGCAGGACTTCGTCGACTTCGTGCTGCGTCCCAAGGGTCAGGCGATCCTCGAGGGGTTCGGATTCGGCGCTCCGTGAGTGGTGCCCGGCGAGTCGATCGACGCCAACTTCCGCTGCCGGTACTCGCGCTGGCGTTGGCAGCGATCGCGTTCTTCGCATTGCCGTTCCTCGGCCTGCTCTGGCGGGCGCCGTGGGGATCGATGGTCGACGTACTCGGGCAGCAGTCGGTTCGAACCGCGCTGTGGCTGTCGCTGCGCACCTCGCTCGCGGCAACACTCCTGTCCATTACGTTCGGCGTGCCCCTCGCCTGGCTGCTTGCTCGGGTTCCGTTCCCGGGTAGTTCGGCGGTCAGAGCGTTGTGTCTGCTCTCGATGGTGCTTCCACCCGTGGTTGGCGGTGTAGCGCTGTTCTTCTCGTTCGGCCGGCGAGGGCTGTTCGGCCAGTACCTCGACCGCTGGTTCGACATCCAGTTGCCGTTCACACTCTGGGCCGTCATCATCGCTCAGACATTCGTTTCCATGCCCTTTCTCGTGATCACGGTGGAGGCGGCGCTCCGTCAGGTGGACGGTCGCTACGAGGATGCCGCCCGAACTCTGGGCGGCTCGCGCTGGTACGTGTTCCGCCGGGTCACATTGCCCACCATCCGGCCCGCTCTCATCGCTGGCGCAGTACTCGCCTGGGCCCGAGCGCTCGGCGAGTTCGGCGCAACGATCACCTTCGCCGGCAACTTTCCGGGCACAACCCAGACCCTGCCGTTGGCGACCTACCTTGCGCTCGAGACCGATCCGCAGGAGGCACTGGTCATCAGCCTGCTGATGATCGCCGTGTCGTTCAGCGTCCTCATTGCGTTACGCGACCGCTGGCTGGGCGGCGCCCGGGCCGCGCTCGCATGAGTCTCGACGCGTCCATCGAAGTGCGGCTCGGAGCGTTCGAACTCGACGTGGAACTCTCCGTCGAACCCGGTGAGGTGCTCGCCGTGCTCGGACCGAACGGTTCGGGTAAGTCGACGCTGCTGCGCGCGCTCGGCGGCCTCCTCCCGATCGACAGGGGCACCATCACCATCGATGGCACCGTGCTCGACGATCCCGGCACCGACACGTTCGTTCCTCCCGAGCTGCGACCGATCGGCGTCGTGTTCCAGGACCATCTGCTCTTTGCCCACATGAGTGCGCTCGAGAACGTTGCGTTCGGCCTGCGCTCGCGCGGCGTGAGCAAGGCCGCTGCACACAGTGTGGCCAACGGCTGGCTCGATCGGGTCGGGCTCGCCGAGGTCGCGTCGTTGCATCCGACACAGCTGTCGGGCGGCCAAGCACAGCGTGTTGCACTCGCGCGGGCCCTTGCTGTGGACCCTGCGCTACTGCTGCTCGACGAGCCACTTGCCGCGCTCGACGTGACCACGCGCCAGGACGTGCGTCGCAGTCTGCGCGAACACCTGTCGACGTTCGATGGTGTGCGACTGCTCGTCACCCACGATCCCATCGACGCCTATGCGTTGGCCGACCGGATCGCGATCCTGGAGCGCGGGCGCATCGCCCAGATCGGCACGATCGCCGAGGTCACTGCGCACCCACGGTCGCGATACGTCGCCGAGCTCGTCGGAACAAACCTCGTGCGCGGCGTCGTGACCGATGGTGTGCTCGTCACCGACACCGGGGCGCGCATCCGGGTGGCTGCCGAGTCGGGCCCGGTCTTCGCCGTCATTCGGCCCCAGGCGATCACGTTGTCGCTGGGAGTCGACCCCAACAGCAGCGCCCGCAACGTGTGGTCGGGCATCGTCGGCGACATCGATCGGCTCGGCGATCGCGCACGTGTTGTCGTCAGTGGTCCGCTGCCGGTCGTCGCCGAAATCACCACCGCATCGCTCGACGCGCTCGGACTGCGTCCGGGCGACGCGGTTCACGCGGCGCTCAAGGCCACCGACATCGCGACGTACCCGGCATGAGCACCAAGCGAAGCCCGGACGACCTCCTGCTGGGGGAATGGGCGTGCCTCGGCCTGCTGTACGCGGTTCCGTCGCATGGATTCGCGATCGCTGCCCAGCTCCGTCCTGATGCCGAGGTCGGCCGCATCTGGTCGCTCTCGCGGCCGCTGACCTACCGGTCGCTCGATCAGCTCGTCGAGCGGGGCCTCGTCGAAGCCGTTGGTTCCGAGCCGGGCGATGCCGGACCGACCCGGACCATCCTGTCGGCAACACGAACCGGGCGGGCGCGGTTGCGACGTTGGGTACGCACGCCCGTCGAGCACCTTCGCGACCTACGCAGCGAGCTGCTCCTCAAAATCGTGATTGCTGATCGATGTGACATTGCAATCGACGACATGCTCCGAGCGCAGCGCGCCCGCCTCGAGGCTCAACGTTCGTCGCTGTCGGCGGCGGCATTCGATGCTGACGGCACCGTCACCGACACGGTGGCCCTGTGGAGGTTCGAGGCCTCGCAGGCTGGGTTGCGGTTCCTCGCCCAACCCAGGATCGACGACCGGAACGATCGCAGGGTGGTCACGCCGTCGGCCGACGGGTGAGTCGGGACGTTGCGAGCGCGGCGGCGATCGCCAACAACGCCAGCGTCGATACCATCCCGACGGAGGTGACCGCGTGCGGCACGGTGGTCTCAGCACCAGGGTTGCGAACGGCGATGCCGATCGGCTCGCTGCCCAGTTCGGCCAACGACGTGATCCACAGCACCACGGCGACGCTCGTCGCACCCGCTGCGAGCCCCAGCCCGTAGCTCCGAACAATCAACATGCCGACCACACCTGCCGCCATGATCAACCCGACCTGGCCGAGTCGGCCGGCGAAGAACGCTGTGGGGAGGTCGAAGTTCGGGTCAGGTGAGCGGAAGTTGTCGGCGCGGGTCGCATCACCGACGGGGATGAGTGGCCCGAACCCGAGGATCACCGCCGCGACTGCGGCCACCGCAGCGATGAGCGGGTTGAGCGCACGGTGTCCGCCAGTGCTCGCCGATCGAAGCGATGCAGCGAACACAAGGACCCCGAGCGCGCCGACGGCGACGATCAGCCACCATCCGATGTCGCGGGTCACCCGCAGCGTGAACGTTTCCGAAGAGGCACGTGTCACCGACTCGGCGAGTGCGATCGGGAGCTCAGCGAGCCCGATCGAGAGCGCGGCCCAGCCCGCCAGCGCGAGCCCGGCCCCTCCGGCGAGACCTGCTCCCCAGCGGAGCCCGAAACACGCGAGCAGGCTGCCGAGCACCATGACAGTGGCGCCCGCGAGCGCAGCAGGCCCAAGATTACTTGCGAGGTCGGCGAGGTCGCGGGGCCCCGTGGCGATCCCGGCAGCAGGGCGCGTGGTTCGGATGTCGATCACGTCAGCGACGATCGTCATCAGGACGGTGATCGCCCCGAACAACGACAGGATGAACACGACTCGGAGCCTGAATGATTCACGGGGGTCGGGATACTCCGCAAGGTCGTCGCTGCCATCGAACAGTGCGGGCATCTCGACGGTCGGGGTGGCACCCAGGTTCGTTTCGTCGAGCGTGGTGACGGTCGTCGTTTGGGCGGTCGATCGGGCAGGGCTGCGGGCGTCATCGATGATGAATGTCGCTTCGGTCACGTCGTCAGCATTGCTGAGCGGCTCGATGAGAGGTGCCGCAGCCTGGATGGCTAGCGACTCGATGGTCGGTGGCTCGGTGAGAAGGAGTGGCGCGGTGAGAAGGAGTGGCTCGGTTGGCGCCACGGGCGGCTGATCGACGTGGAGCGCAGCACCACACTCGTGGCAGAAGTTTTGGCCCTCGGCGACCTCGCTCGCGCAGCTCGCACACACCATCGCCACGACTGTACGTGATCGTTCACGCGAGAATGCTCAGATGACAGGTCGGTTTGCACCATCACCGACGGGTGATCTGCACGTCGGCAATCTCCGAACAGCGGTGATCGCGTGGCTGTCGGCGCGTTCGCAGGGTGAACCGTTCGTGGTGCGCATGGAAGACCTCGACCGTCGGCAATCGAGCGTCGACCACGAAGCGGCCCAGCTGCGTGACCTCGCAGCGATCGGGCTCGACTGGGACGGCGAGGTCGTGCGCCAGAGCGATCGATTCGATCGCTACGAACAGGCGATCATCGACCTCGGCGCGCTGGGCCTCGTGTACGAGTGCTATTGCACGCGGCGCGAGATTCGCGACGAGATCGACGCATCGGCGCAGGCACCTCACGGCCCGCCCGGCTCGTACTCGGGCACATGTCGCAATCTCACCGATGCCGATCGGTCAGCGCATCGCGCCCGCGGGCGCCGGCCGGCGCTACGGCTGCGCTCCGACCACCGAACCGTCACCTTCACCGATCGTCTTGTCGGCCCGGTGAGCGGGGTGGTCGACGACGTCGTCCTACGGCGCAATGACGGCATCCCTGCCTACAACCTGGCTGTCGTAGTCGACGACGCGGCGCAGGGTGTGACGGAGGTCGTTCGGGGCGATGATCTCGTGTCGTCGACGCCCCGTCAGATTCTCCTGCAGGAACTCCTCGGCCTTCCGCATCCGTCGTACCTGCACGTTCCGCTCGTTGTCGATCGCTCGGGTGAGCGACTCGCCAAGCGTCGCGGAAGTCATGTGACCATTGCCGATCTGGGGATGCAGGGTGTCGACGTCGCCGACATCGTGACCTGGATCGTCTCGTCGCTCGGGATGGACCAGCACAATCTCACGTTGCGTGGTTTGATCGCGCCCTTCGTCATCGACGATCTCCCTCGCCAACCGTGCCCGGCCCCGCCGTTCGTCGCCCGAGATCGAACGAAGCGGTGAACATCGCGCAGGTGCCGACATGCGCGTCGACATCACCGTTAGCCTCACGTTCTGTGGTGGTTGAGCAACGTCGTCGTGCACTGATCGGCACCCTCGTGGTGTTGGGATCTGTCGCGCTCGTCGGCTGCTCCACGGCGGTCACGAGTGGTTCGGTCGGCGACGGGGCGAGCGCTGCGCTCGCGTCCACCACCTCGTCACCCACCACTACCCCGACGACGGCCACGACGCTCGCTCCGGCTACCACTCTCGTTCCGGTCACAACCGAGGCGACGCTTGCGCCCGAGACCACCGAGGCGACGACGACGCTGGCACCGCCCACCACCCTGCCGGCGAACGTCGTTGCACCGCTCGTTGAACCGCTCCGGGCGGTCGGCGGGGGAGGCGGAGCCGACACCGCTCGAGTCCAAATGCGCCTCCTCGAGTTGGGCTTCTGGCTGTCCGGGGCCGATGGTGGCTACGGGCTCACCACCAAGCAAGCCGTCATGGCATTCCAGAAGTACATGTCGCTCAACGCGAGCGGCAGGGTCGACCAGGCAACCGCTGACGCGCTGTCGGCAATGACGCAGCGTCCGGCTGCACGCGCCAACTCCGGCACGCTCATCGAGGTCGACAAGTCCAAGCAGCTGCTGTTCTTCGTGATCGACAACACAACCGCTTGGATCCTGAACACGTCGACCGGCAACGGTGAGGAATACACCGAGGAAGACAAGAACACCCCCGGCGAGGTGATCACCGGTGTGTCGCTCACCCCCGACGGTCTGCACCGGGTCACCCGTGAACGACCCGAGGGATGGTGGGAAGGTGATCTCGGCGAGATCTACCGACCGAAGTACTTCGTTGGTGGGGTGGCCGTTCACGGCTCCAACAGCATCCCGAACTATCCGGCCTCGCACGGTTGCGTGCGTGTCAGTGTTCCGGCGATGGACTGGATCTGGGACAGCGGCATCATGCCGCTTCGCACCCCGGTCTGGGTTCACGGCGGCTGAACCGCTCCGCCCGGTCAGCCGATTGTCCGCAGCCCGGGTCGTTCTGTGAAACTCCCGCGATGCTGCCGACCATCGGAGCCATTCGCCCGTGGGCCGATCCGCACGTCGTATCGCTCGGCCGGCTCGACATGCGTCCACCAACCGTTGCCCTCGACTCGGTCGAACGTGCGAGATCAACTGACCATGGCACTCCCTGGCGGCGCTCGCTCGGTGGTCGCTGGAACTTCCGCCTGTTCGATACCCCCGACGAGGTGACGACGGCCGCCATCGAGCGTCCGCCCGGCACTCGTGCATGGACGCAAGTGAACGTCCCGGGGAACTGGACGTTGCAGGGCGTCGACGACCATCCGCAGTACACGAACGTCCAGATGCCCTTCGACGGCCCACCACCGCGACTCCCCGACAGGAATCCGACAGGCGTCTACCGGCGCCAAGTGACGGTGCCGACACGGTGGAGCGGTCGCCAGGTAGTGATTCACGTCGGCGGTGCCGAGAGCGTGCACGCGGTCTACGTCAATGGCCAGTTCGTCGGATACGGCACCGACAGCCGACTTGCGAGCGAGTACGACGTGACCGACTTCGTGCGGTCCGGGTCGAACGATGTTGCCATCGTCGTGATCCGTTGGAGTGCCCAGAGCTACGTGGAGGACCAGGACCAGTGGTGGATGGCCGGATTGCACCGTGAGGTGTACCTCGAGGCGAGGACCCCGATCAACCTGACGTCGTTGGTCTGCGATGCCGGGTTGCGCGACACGACAGGCACCCTTGCGGTGAGTGCCACAGTCGGAGGTCTGCAGCCTCCGGCCGCCGGTTGGCAGGTGCGCTTCGGTCTCGAGACGATGCGGGGTCGCAGGGTCGCCCGCTCGGTGACGAGCGATGTGCCGCACTCGTTTGCCACGCCGTACCGCTTCAGTGGCCATCGGGCCTCGGCAAAGTTCGAGGTCGCCGACGTCAAGGCCTGGTCGGCCGAGTCGCCGACGCGCTATCGGGTGATCGCCGAGCTGGTCGATCCCGACGGGATGATCGTCGAGGTCCATCAGCAGTTGGTCGGGTTCCGCAGCGTCGAGGTCAGCGATCGACAGTTGCTCGTCAACGGTCAGCCGATCTGGATTTTCGGAGTGAACCGTCATGATCACCATCCCGTTCGGGGCAAAGCGGTCACGGTCGACGACATGCGCGATGACCTGCTCGCCATGCGGCGACACAACATCACTGCCGTACGTTGCTCGCACTATCCGAACGACCCGCGCTTTCTCGACCTCTGCGACGAGATCGGTATGTACGTCGTCGACGAGGCCAACATCGAGAGCCACGCCTACAACACCAGCCTGTGCCACGACGCTCGATACCGCTCGACGTGGCTGTCGCGTGGGGCGCGGATGGTCGAACGTGATCGGAATCATCCGAGCGTGATCATGTGGTCGCTCGGCAACGAGTCGGGCTACGGCGCCAACCACGACGCACTGGCCGGATGGATCCGCCGGACCGATCCGTCGCGTCCGTTGCACTACGAAGGCGCGGTCTTCCACCGGGGGTGGGTCGACGGCGGGCTCGCCGCAAGCGACGTGGTGTGCCCGATGTACCCGACCATCGATGCCATCGAGGACTACGGGCGCAGTGGTCTCGGCGATCGGCCGCTGATCATGTGCGAGTACAGCCACGCGATGGGCAACTCGAACGGGTCGCTCGCCGACTACTGGGACGTGATCACATCGACTCCGGGCTTGCAGGGCGGGTTCATCTGGGAGTGGAAGGACCACGGGTTGCTCGCCCGACTTCCGAACGGCAAGCGAGGTTTCGCCTATGGGGGTCAGTTCGGTGACGATCCCAACGACGGCAACTTCGTCGCCGACGGTCTGATGTCGGCTGACCTCCATCCACATCCTGCGATGCAGGAGGTCGCATGGGTGCACCGGCCCGTCGTGGTGGCTCTCGACGATGGGATGCTGACGATCAACAACCGACGTAGTTTCACCGACCTGGCCGATCTGCGCGCCACGTGGGAGTTGCTTGCGGGGGGTTCGATCGTCGATGCCGGCGATCTCGACGTCGGCGATGTGCCGCCATCGACCACTGTTCGGGTCGGCCTACCGTGCGCCATCGCCGACGCGTCCGATGTGCAACTCACCATCCGCTGGTCGCAGCGCCGCGCCACCCTCTGGTCGCCCAGCGGTCACCTCGTCGCCTGGGATCAACTCCCCCTCGCAACACCCCCCACCTCGGAATCCCCACATCACACTCCGAAATTCGGAGCCGATCGTGCGATCAGCGCAACGATTGCTCCGAATTTCGGGTTTGTGAGGGGGAGAGGGCCGGAGTTGTCGGTGTTCAGGGCACCGGTCGACAACGACGGGCTGAAGTTGTTGGTCGATCTCGGCGAGGCGTTCGGCGTGGGAGCCAAGACGCTGTCGCAGTGGCGGCTTGGCGGTGTCGATCGGCTGGCGGCCGATGACCTCGTGGCGCACACCCACGAGGTCGAGACGCTCGATGACGGCTCGCAGGTGCACACCCATGAAGTGATCGTCGAAGTGGACGATCTGCCCCGTGTTGGTGTGAGCTTCGAGCTGCCCCCCGGATTCGACCGGGTGCGTTGGTACGGGCGCGGGCCGCTGGAGAACTACCCGGACCGCAACCGCGGTGCGCTCCTCGGCACCTGGGAGGCAGGCATCGACGAGCCG
>DASQFE010000407.1:0-2063 GCA_035633295.1 Ilumatobacteraceae bacterium
CTGCTCTTTGTCCTTGATGCTCTCGGGAAGGTGGATGTTGGCGAACGCATCGAAACGCGTCAGCAGTCCGAGACGGCGACGGATGTCGGCGGGCAATGTGTCGTCGATTCCTCGCTCGCGACATCGACGCAGCGCCTCCTCGACCCACCCGGCGATCTCCCAGGTGTTGATCTGTGCCTTCTCGCTCTGCGGGTAGATCGGCACGATGCGGCCGGTGCGATCACCGATGAGGTCGACCACGGGGTTCGACATCTGCAGCCCACCCCGGTACACATCGGCCTTGCCGAAGAGCGCGATCTGGAGCCCCTCACGCAACTGCCGCTCACGCCACGGCTGGTTGAAGAACACCACCTCCATGCGCCCCGAGCCGTCACCGACGTTGGCCGTCACCATCGTGCGGCGATTGCGGGTGGCGCGCTTGGTGACCGAGCGAACGGTGGCGAGCACCAGCGCCTCATCGCCCGCAACGAGATCGGCGATGCGCGCTTCGTTCGATCGATCGACCCAGCGCCGCGGATAGTAGGTGAGCAGATCGAGGAGGTTGTCGACGTCGATGCTCGCCAGCGACGCGCGCTTCTTGTCACCAACGCCCTTCAGCCGGCCGACATCGATCCCGGCGAGCTCGCGCAGCGGCAGTGACGTCATTCGACTCCGAAGAGATACGGATAGAGGGGCTGTCCGCCCCGGTGCACCTCCACCGCAACGTCGCCCCGATGGTCACCCAGCCAAGCTCGGATTGCCTCTGTGGCAGAGTCGAGCGCATCGGCGCCCGTGATGATGGTGACGAGTTCTGCATCGTCTCCGACGATCCGGTCGAGCAGCGCCATCGACGCCGCGTCGACGGTTGCGGCCACCGAGGCGATGCCGTCGCCGCGCACCAGTCCGATCCAGTCGCCCTCGGCCACTGCTCCGACGGGGCTCTTGTTGTTGCGGACGGCTTGGGTGATCTCACCGGTGACGACGGACTCGGCCGCCTCGATCATGTCAACCGCAGTGTCGGTTGCGTCGGCCGATGGGTCGTAGGCCACGAGTGCGGCGAGGGCCTCGGGCATCGAGCGCGTCGGTACGACCACGACGGTCTTTTCGGTCAACGCCCCGACCTGTTCGGCGACCGGAATGATGTTCTTGTTGTTCGGCAAGATCACGACCTGATCGGCATTGACCCGCTGCACCGACTCGAGGAGCTCCGCCGTCGACGGGTTCATCGTCTGGCCGCCGGTGACAACTCCCTGCACCCCGAGCTGGGCGAACAACTCGACGAGACCGGCGCCCGAACAGACGGCGACCACTGCGGTCGTCACCTCGGGCAACACGACGGCAACCGGCGCATCGTGCGCCGTCGCGGCGAGTTCGGCCTCGCGTTTGGCGTGCTCCTCGTCGACTTCTTCGAAGAGATCCGACACACGGATGCCCTTGGGTCGCCCGCCAAGGTCGAGTGCGACCTCGATTGCAGCGCCGATCTGGTTGGTGTGGACGTGGCAATTCCACAGCCCGTCGCCGCCGACGACCACGATCGAATCGCCGATCGCGCCCCATCCCGACTTGAAGTCGCGGATTCGTTCGTCAACCAGATCGAGGAAGTACATCACTTCGTACCGCTGCTCGCTCACGTCGAGTTCGCCAAGCGCCGCGGCGTGACGGTGAGCAACGACGTCGAACGCTGCGCCGGCCGCACCCATGGTCCCGTCGTCGGGCTCAGCCACGGGAAGCGGTTCGCCGTCGACGACATGCAATACCGAATCGAGCAACAGCAAGAAGCCCGCTCCCCCTGCGTCGACGACCCCGGCGTCTTTGAGTACCTGGAGTTGTTCGGGTGTGTTGTCGAGCGCAGTCTTGCCGGCGGTGCGCGCCGCCCGCACCACCTCGACGAGCGACCCGCCCGCATCGGCAGCGACCTTGGCTGCCTCGGCGCTCTCGCGGCACACGGTGAGGATCGTGCCCTCGATCGGCTTCAGCACGGCTTCGTACGCGCCCGCAGCCGCAGCCGGCAGCGCCTCGGCGAACTTCGCGCCCTGGACATCGGCCTGATGTTTGAGCGTGCCGGCGAAACCCCGCATGATCTG
>DASQFE010000408.1:0-2310 GCA_035633295.1 Ilumatobacteraceae bacterium
TCCACCGGAGGTTCGGACTGCCTCGAGTGTCGCCAGTTCTGCGGTTCGCCAGCCGACCAGTTCTCGGGCCGCACCGAGCCGGTTCGAGGTCTCGAACCCGACACCCGGGTCGCAGCTGACCAACTGCAACGTGCCATCGGCAAGGACGGAGACGTTGGCCGCGAGTTCGATCGGCGCTGAGGCCGACCAGGCACCGAGCGCTGAACGCAGTGTGTCTGTTTGGAGGACGTCGCCACCCGAGAACGTTGCGTAGACGCACTGCGTTCCCGCGCGGTCGGCAGTCACCACGGAGCTCTCGACGACCGACTCGCTCGCCTGATAGGCGGCACGTGAGTCGAGGAACCCGGCGAACACCAGGAACCAGAACGCCCGGTCGAGGGAACGAGGTGAACCAACCAGGGTGTCGGTGCCGATCATCGTCGGTGGGCCCGCTGCGACAGGCACCTCCGAGACGAGCGGACCCGGTCCGGCCGTGCCCATCTGCGAGAGCGAATTCTCGGCGCCGCCGGCCGGGTTCTGGAACTCGGCGAAAGTCGCCGGGGCCAGTGCACGGTATCCGACGATCGGAGGCACGAACGCCAGCACTCCGGGAGCCAACGGCTCGAGCGCAGTGGCAAACGGCGTCTTCGCGAGCACGCCGGCTGCCTGTCGCTGCACTTCGGCGAGCGTCAGGACCTGATCGTCGAGCGTGCGACTGGGCTGTTGGGTCGACCAGCGGAACTCCTGATCGAGCGACGCCGCAGTCATCTCCTCGGTGATCTCAGCATCGAGCTGGGCGCCAGCGACTCCAGCGTCGGTGTAGACCTGGCCGTCCGCCGTGGAGTACACGGCGTTCTGCCAATCGGCGAGCAGCTCAGTTGTACTCTCCTCGGTCGTTGGCCCGTTCAACAACCCGAGCGCACGCAGGACAGGTTCGTCAACAGACCAGTCGCCCACCAGCTCGCCACCGAGACGCTTCGTGTAGTCGGCGGTCGGCTCGGCAATGACGGCGATGGGAGCGACGAACTCGACACCACGAGCCGTTTCAACGGCCTCGGCGTACGGTCGGGTCGCTTCGTCCCAGCCATCCGGAAAGAGATACGGCCGCCCGAACACGATTCCGGCCGCAACGAGGCCGCCCAGAATCGCCAGTGTCAACAACAACTTGAGTCCACGGCGTGACTTGCGCCGCCCACGGCTGCCCGAAGCCACCGGCGCATACTCGACCGGCATCTCGAAGGCAGAGGCGCTTGTGGGCGCCGGGGTGACCTGTTGATCCTGCGGCAGCCGAGGGCCGGCGCTGATCTGTGGCCCGAAGCCGCCGAGGCCGTCGAGGGGGGTTCCGTCGGGGACCGGAGTTGCTTCGACGATCTGAGGCAACTCGGTCGATGGGCTGTCGGTTGCCGGCACGACGAGCGCGTCGGCGACATCGGCAACGGCAACAGCCGTCGGCATGGGATCGGCGACAGCGGTCGGCATGGGGTCGGTGATCGCCGCAACGATCGGCTTCATGGGCGCGAACAGCACGATCGGTGGTTCGTCGGCCGGGGCCGTCGGCGGCGGGTCGAGGGTGAGGGGCGCGAGCGGAGCCGTTTCGATCACGGGCTCGGACTGCATCGGCAGCGGATCGGCCGAGAGTGTCGAAGCGGACGAGAACGAATACGGAGCCGGTGGGGTCAGCGGAGTGGTCGCCGGCTGGGTCGTGAGCGAGGCACTCGCATCAGATGCGGGCGGCGCAGCGCCAGACGGTGCACCGCCAAGCGGAGGATCGCCAGCCGGGTCGACCGACGGGGCAACGTCGTCGACGACCGACTCCCAGGACATCGTGGGAAGCCGTTTACTTCGAACACCATCGGGCGGAACCATGATGGACGTATCGGCACGTTCGCACGAACTCTTGAGGCTTGGTCGACCCCTTCGGCAGCGGAACCTGACGACGGTCGACCCGACCCGGTCAATCGTCGGCCGTCGTCGCCGCGCGAGCCTGTAGTTCGTCGACGATCGACGAGTCAGCCAGCGTCGTCGTGTCACCGATGTTGCGACCCTCGGCGACGTCGCGGAGTAGTCGACGCATGATCTTGCCCGAGCGAGTCTTCGGGAGGTCGGGCGTGATGTAGATCTGCTTCGGCTTGGCAATCGCCCCGATCTCGTCGGCCACGTGGGCGCGCAGCACTTCGGCGTCCACTTCTTCGCCGCCCCGCAAGATCACATAGGCAATGATCGCCTGTCCGGTCGTGGCATCGTTCGCGCCGACCACCGCAGCCTCGGCAACGGCCGGGTGGGAAACGAGCGCCGATTCAACCTCCGTGGTGGAAATACGGTGACCAGACA
>DASQFE010000409.1:0-2278 GCA_035633295.1 Ilumatobacteraceae bacterium
GGCTCCGGCGTCGATTCCTCCATCGTCCGACTTGCGGGGCTGGCCGGTGCCATCGCCGGTGGCATCTCGATGGCTGCCGGCGAATGGATCAGCATCTCAGCCCAGAACGAACTCGTCGAACGTGAAGTGGCCGTCGAGCGCCGCGAGCTGGCAGGCAATGTTGCGGCAGAAACCGCCGAGCTCGCCGCCATGTACGAGTCGCACGGCATCTCGCCCGGCACCGCACGAGCGGCCGCCGAGGATGTGATGGTCTCACCGGAGATGGCACTGCGAGTGCACACCCGCGAGGAAATGGGCATCGACCCGCACGATCTTCCACCGGCGTTCCGTGCTGCAGCCATCTCGTTCGTATGCTTCATGTTCGGGGCGCTGCTTCCCGTGATTCCCTGGTTCACCGGTGCCAGCGGGTTTGCGCCGGCCGCCGTCTCCGTTGCGATCGGCGTCGTCGCCGCAGCGGCCGTCGGTGCTGCTATCGGACGATTCGCAGAACGGTCGATACCGAAGTCCATCATTCGTCAGATCGCCATCTTGTTGGTGGCCTGTGCAGTCACCTACAGCATCGGCGAGCTCGTCGGTGTCAATGTCTGAGTCGGGAGTTCAACAATGCAGCTGAACGTGTTGGGAACCGAACTCCAGCCATGCTCGTACGACCCGATGACGGGCTACTACCGCAGCGGATGCTGCGAGAACCGTGGCGACGACCCGGGGATGCACACCGTGTGCTGTCGCGTGACCGCCGACTTTCTCGACTACTCCCGCGAGCAGGGCAACGACCTGATCGAACCGATGCCGCAGTACGGGTTCGCCGGGCTGAACCCCGGCGATCAGTGGTGTGTCTGCGCCGACCGATGGAAAGAGGCGCTCGACGAGGGCCGCGCGTGCGGCGTGATCCTCGAGGCAACGCACATGTCGACCCTCGAGTACGTCGACCTCGCCGACCTGCAGGCGCACGCCATCACAGCCCCGTGACCGTCACGGACTCGTGACCGTTGCGGTGGCGCCCTGCGATGCTCGGACGAATCCGAGTACGGCGTCGATTTGCTCGTCGCCGAGTCCGCCGTTCGCCGGCATCGGACCGAAATCCCAACGGGTTTCCTCCACGCCGTTGCGCACGGCGCGGTGGAACTCGTCGTCGCTCAACTGATCGAGCGCGTACACCCGATCGAGCAGCGACGGGCCCCGATCGGTGCCCTCCAGCGCCGCGCCGTGGCACGACGCACAATTCACGCCGTAGATCGCCGCGCCGCGATCGCCAGCGTTGTTGGCGTCCGCTCCACACGCGCCTGCCGCTGTCGCAAGTGCGACAGTGACAACAACCGCCATCGACCACCTCCCAGCCGGACTGCCGAGGGTTCGTTGCGCGCTCACGGTGCCAGTATTCCGTTTGGCGGGGTACCTTCGACACGTGCGCTACCGGATCGTGCTGGTGATCGGAACGATGGCGCTGGCGACGGCCTCGTGTACCGATGATTCAACGGCCGTCGATGCCGTCGTCGCCGCACCGATCGGCACGAGCATGGAGACGACTGCAATCACGCTCGACTCGACCACGACATCCACGACATCCACGACGACGACATCCACCACCACGAGCACGACGAGCACCACCAGTACCACGACGTCGACGACCGTTCCGCCACCGCCGGGACCACTCGACCTCACCCAGGACATCGTCGGCCTCGGCTACTCCGTTGAGGGCCGCCCGATCTTCGCCGAGCGATACGGCACGCCGGGCGGGCGAAGGGTGCTCGTGATCGGCGTCATCCACGGCGACGAGGACGACGGCATCGCCATCGTCGACGAACTGCGTCGTCGGCCGGTCCCCGACGGCGTGGAGTTGTGGTTGGTGGAGTCGATGAATCCCGATGGAGTCGCCAACCAGGACCGTCACAACGCCAACAGTGTCGACCTCAACCGCAACTTCCCGTACAAATGGGGTCCGATCGGGGTGCCGGGCGACAGCCAGTATGCGGGCACGGGCCCGGCGAGCGAGCCCGAGACGCAGGCGATGATCAACTTCATGCAGCAGCTGCAGCCCGACATCACCACCTGGTACCACCAGGACCTGTTCGTGGTGAATCCGGCCCAGGGCCGTGACGGTCGGATCCGTGCCCGCTACGCCGAACTCACCGGCCTGCCGATGGGCGAGATCACCGGCGGCACCTACACCGGCGTCGCCGCCACATGGGCGCGCAACGAGTTCCGCCCCGCCGACGGCGTCGCGTTCATCGTCGAACTCGGCGCAACGCTGTTGCCCGAGGAGGCCGCCACCCACACC
>DASQFE010000410.1:0-4837 GCA_035633295.1 Ilumatobacteraceae bacterium
TCGCCCTCTGACCCACCGACGACAATGAGATGGCGGTCAGTAGCATGAGCCGCCAGATCCGGGATGTAGCGCAGCTTGGTTAGCGCGCCTGCTTTGGGAGCAGGAGGCCGGGAGTTCGAATCTCCCCATCCCGACCACATCGAACCGGGCGCAGATCCCAGTCGGCGGTCGTCGAACCCATCGGTCCTCCAACGTGGCAAAAGCTATCGTTTCTAGGATTTTCGGCGTGGGCCGCTGAGAGAGGACGAGATGATCGACGACGAGTTCGGGGGCCGCCTGCTGTTGGCCTTCAACGCGCCGGAGAGGCTTCCGGTACACCAGCTGTTCAACGAGTGGTGGAGCCATGTGCCGGCCGAGGTGTCAGAGGGCTACGTCAGCCAGCTGATGGCCGACGAACGGTTCCGCACGTTCATCGAGGACGCCTGGTTCGCAGAGCCTCTCGACCTGCTTCGTCTGAGTGAGATGGCGGACGGGTCGCTGGGACAGGCCTACCACGACTGGATCGTCGACAACGGCCTCACTGCCGCTTCGCCACCAACTACCGCCAGTTCCACGAGTCGTTGGAACGCGACGGCCAGCTCGATGGGATGCCGATCGAACTCCGATTTGCGATTCTGTGCTGGCGCAGCCCTTGGACGAGCTTCGCGCGGAGCGAGACAGCGTCGGTGCACAAGGAGGAGATGATCATGTACATCGGTGACGACATCCTCGATGCAGTGAGGACCGACGGCTACGCCGTGATGGAGGGGTTCCTGAGCCACGACGAGCTCGCGGCTGCCCGGGCCGGGTTGTTCGAGGAGTTCCCACGCCCCGACGACTACTTCGCCGACCCTGAGCAGTACCGGCACCTCGTGAGGCACCCGTTCGCAGGTCTGCGGCTCGGACCGTTCAACTCGTGGTCGTTGACCCGCACGGCCTTCCATCCTGACCTCGTTGATGCAGCCGAGCGGTTCTGCGGCACGACCAGTCTCGACCTGTACAAGATCGAACTGTGGGGCAAGTACAGCGGGTCCGTCGACTACGACCAGGCTCATCACCGCGACTTCGGCAACCACAGCCTCGTCGTTCCCCGCCGTGACCGACGCTGGCCACAACTCACCACGTTCATTCTGCTGTCGGACGTGACCGAACTCGACGGACCCACCAAGGTGATCCCACGCACGGTCGGCGACGACGTTGCGCTGATCCCTCGCGATCTCGAACGGGGGGCGCTCACCGATCAGGAGATGGCAATCACCGGCCCGGCGGGTTCGATCTTCATGTACACCACTGACGTACTTCATCGTGGTTCTGCGATGACCGGCACCGATCGCAGCCGGTTCGCGCTGCTCGCCGACTATGCGGCGCGGGGCAATCCGTGGATGGGCAAGATGAGTTGGCCCGGCCTGGCCAACCGGCCGGCGTTCGCGACCCTGCTCGCCAACGCCAATCCCCGCGAGCGCGATCTGTTCGGCTTCCCACCGCCGGGCCACGAGTACTGGAACGACCAGACGCTTCGAGACGTTGCCGCCAGGTGGCCCGGCATGGACATGGCCCCGTACGCCGATCGGTCGTCGTGAGCGCCGAGGCCGACGTCACGCGTCGGCGGCCGCGCCTGGTGCCCGATCGAACCAGCAGCGACAGCCTGGCCCGCGGCGACGGCCCGAGGCCTCACTCGTGTTGGTGTCACGTCGCCCTCCCCGTGGAAGTCCGGCCGTCGAACTAGCGTTGTTCTTCGTGGAGTCCGCCGAGTCGCCAATTGAGCACGAGCACGAGCCGCCTGTCACCCGCCGGCTCACCACCCCGCGAGCGGCGGCCGTCGCCGGCATCGCCTTCTCGGTGCTGATGGGCACGGCACTCGTACTCCTGCGGCTCGCCGTGCCGTCCGATCCCGGGGATTCAGCAGATTGGCTCGACGACTCCGCCGGCCAGGTGAAGTTCGCCATTGCACTTGTTCCCTTCGCCGGCATCGCGTTCCTCTGGTTCATCGGGGTCATCCGCGACCGGCTCGGCGACTTGGAGGACCGCTTCTTCGCCAGTGTCCTGTTCGGCAGCGGGTTGCTCTATCTGGCGATGACGTTCGTGTCGACGGCCATCGTCGGGGGCCTGATTGCTGCCTACGAGGTCAACCCGGATCTGACGATCGACGGTGGTGTTTACGCGTTCGCCCGAGAAGTCGTCACCCGCGTGAGCAACATCTTCGGTGTACGCATGGGAGCTGTGTTCATGATCTCGACGGCGACCATCTGGTTCCGTTCGGGGAGCATGCCGCGATGGGTGATCCTGCTCACCTACCTGCTCGCCCTGGTGCAACTGGTCACGATCACGCTCAGCCTGTGGTTGGCCATCTTGTTCCCGCTGTGGGTCCTGATCGTCAGTCTCCACTTCCTCATCCGGGCCTCGGGTCACCAACCCGAGACCGCCGCCGCCCCCCTGTAGAGCCACGACGATTGACGCAGGCCGTGGTCGCAGACGACGATGGGGCATGGCCTTCGCCGATGCGCCCGATCACCACCCGCCGCTGCACCGGCTGAATCTTGGGTTCGACTGGCCGTCACCGACCGGGCCGTTCGGTTCGCTGACCGACGACCAGGCTGCGTCGTTCGATCGGGACGGGTTCGTAGTGATCGAAGCAGCCTTCACGGACGAGGAGATCGCGGCGGTACGAGAGGAGATCGATCGACGCGAGCAGCGCGTCGAAGACTTCCTCTCCGGACTCGAGGATGAACGCTTCGGTATCGCCGAAGCCGGAGCAATCACGTTCACGATCAACCTCGCCCACCGGAGCGATCTCCTGCGCGAGTTCGTCACACACCCCGTCCTGCTGGGCTTGTGCAGGGACCTGGTCGGGCCCGACGTCGATCTGTACTGGGACCAGGCCGTGTACAAGAAGCCGGAGAAGCCCCGTCGTTTCCCGTGGCATCAGGACAACGGGTACACGAACGTCGACCCGCAGTACTACCTCACCTGCTGGATCGCCCTCACCGATGCGACAACGGACAACGGCTGTCCGGTTGTGGCGCCGGGACTCCATCGCTACGGGACCTACGAGCACACCTACGTCGAGCCGCTCGGCTGGCAGATTTTCGACGAGGCGCCGGACCCTGTTGCCGCACCCGTCAAGGCCGGAGCGATCGTGGTGTTCTCGTCGTTGACCCCGCACATGACCGGTCCGAACCTCAGTGATTCGGTCCGCAAGGCCTACATCGTGCAGTACAGCCCGGCCGGCGCACGGATCGTGTCCGACGACGGTGGCGACTCCACCACCAGTCGAGCCGTCGGTGACGAGCCGCATACGTTCGCCGTCCTACGCAACGGCCAGCGCATCGCTCCCTGACCTTTGACTCGCCGTCGACCTACTTCTTCGCGGCCTTCTCGAGGCGCTTGGCGGCCTTGCCGATGGGCTCGATCTGGCGTTTGTCGAGATCGCCGACCTCGGCACCGTTGTCGAAGAGCACGCGATAGCGCTGCCAGTTGAAACCATTGGCGAGGATGACCTTGCCCTCGGTGCCGGCCGGCACGCCGTGCATCTCGACGATCGTGCGGACCTTGTCGTTCATCCGCAGGTCGAGCTGGTCGGCATGCGGCGTGGCGAGAGCGTGTGGCTTCCAATACTCCATCGAGCTCCAGTGTGCCCGCTCGAGGTCGCATCGCGCGAGTTCATGTGCGACGAGATCACCGACGAGCGCACCCGTGGGCCGGACCGGAGCCAGGACCTCGCCGATACACTCGCCCGTCTGTGAAGAGTTCGGTGGAGACCCTCGAGGGCAACAAAGTCAAGCTGTACGTCGAAGTTGACGAGGCAGAGTTCGAACACGACATCGATCGGGCGTTCAAGCTGATCGCCAAAGAGGTCAACCTCCCCGGTTTCCGGGCGGGTAAGGCACCCCGGAAGGTGTTGGAGGCCCGCGTCGGTGTCGGCGTCGCACGCGAGCAGGCGCTGCGTGACGCGGTTCCGCAGTATCTCGCCAAGGCGGTGCGTGAGCACGAGATCGATCTGATCGCCACCCCGGCGGTCGAGATCACCGACGGTACCGAAGCTGGCCCGGTCGAGTTCGACGCCACCTGCGAGGTTCGTCCCACGATCACCGTTGCCGGCTACGGCGAGTTGCGCGTCGAACTGCCTTCGATCGTCGTGAGTGACGAGGATGTGGCGTCGGCCCGCGAAGCCGAGCTGAAGCGCGGTGGCTCGCTGGTCGATGTCGACCGCCCGATCCAGACCGGCGACTTCGTGACGCTCGATCTCGCCACCACCCGTGACGGCGAAGAGCTGATGGGTCTCAACACCGAAGACTGGTCGTACGAGGTTGGCCAGGGCTGGGTCACCGAAGACTTCGACGACCAGCTCACCGGCGCATCGGTCGGCGAAGAGCTCGAATTCACCTCGACGCCCAAGGGCATCGATGAGCCCGCTGACTTCGTGGTCAAGGTCACTGCCGTCCAGGAGATGACTGCCCCAGAGCTCACCGACGACTGGGTGTCTGACAATCTCGGTGAGTTCGACACCGTCGACGAATGGGATGTCGTTCTCAAGGAATCGATCGCCAACACCAAGCTCAACCAGGCTCGACAGAGCTTGGTGCGGTCACTCAACGAGGCCTTGGCCGCGCTCGTCGATGTCGATGCGCCTGAATCGATGGTCGACGCCGATTTGAATCAGCGGGTCCAGGGAACGGTCCAGCAGTTCCAGGCGCAGGGCATCGATCTCGGCCAGTGGCTCGCTGCCACCGGCCAGGAGCCCGACCAGTTCATCGAGTCGATGCGCGGTGCTGCCGTCGAGGCGGCCAAGGTCGACCTCGCACTGCGAGCCGTCGCCGAGGCCGAGCGCCTCGAGGTCGAGCCTCACGACTTCGACTCC
>DASQFE010000411.1:0-2077 GCA_035633295.1 Ilumatobacteraceae bacterium
GCCGGTTCGCGCGTGGGTGATTCCGAACGAAGTGGGTGTCGATATCGATCGGTTCGTGAACTTCGAGTGATGGGAGAATTGAACGATGATCGTTCGCGCGATGGCTCCATCCGATCTGCCTTCGCTGATCGACCTGCAGGAGGCCGGTGCGGTTGTCGCGATGGCGGACGTCTTTCCGCAGGATCAGTACCCGTTTCCACGCGAAGCGGTCCTCGTTCGTTGGCGTGACGAGATCAGCGATCGCTCGATTGGAACGTACGTGGCCGTTAATGATGACCACCAACTGGTCGGGTTCGCCGCAACACGCGGAGGCGAGTTGCTGCACTTTGGAACGGCACTCGCCACCTGGGGGCAAGGGACAGCCAGCGAACTACTCGGGGTGGTGGTCGATTGGCTCCGTGAGGCATCGGACGAACCAACGTTGCGCGTGTTTGCTGACAACGGGCGCGCACGCCGCTTCTACGAGAAGCACGGGTGGCGTGCAACGGGAGCGACGAGCGTTAGCGGCTTCGAGCCGCATCCGCTCCTGTTGGAGTACTCGATCTGGGAGTATTCGCCGATGACGACGAACGCGTTGCATGGCGACCTCCAGCCGGCGACCGAGCGAATCGGTCTCACACAGCGACTCGACGAGGAACGTCGAGCCATCGTCGCTCAAGCCAGCGACCTGAGCGTCGACGAGTTGCACGCGCGACCGCTTGCAGCAACCGATCTGAGCGTTGGCCGCATCGTCAAGCACCTGGCGTTCACGGAGGATCGGTGGTTCCAGCACAAGCTCCTCGGATTGGAGCTTCCCGAACCCTGGAGCGCCATCGATTCGAGCAAGGTTCACGACTGGTCGTTTGAGTCTGCCGATTGCGACGATCTGCAGTACATCCTTGGCCTCTACGACACTGCGTACCAGCGAAGCCGCGACGCCACCGCTGCATGCCCGTCCATGGAGACGTTGGCATTCCACCCATCGTTCAACAAGAAACCCGTCAATCTCCGGTGGCTCCTCGCTCACATGATCGACGAAACAGCGCACCACTCCGGGCACATCGACCTGATCCGCGACTCCCTCGGACGCCCACCCGTCCGCTGACTCACCGCCTGAATCGAACCGCCGCGTACTCGCTTCGGAACCAACGGCGCGGCCGGCGCCGATCAGAACAACGACGAGACTGCGCGGCGCGAGCCCACGCACGATCGGGACTTCCGATCGGTTGACCGGTCGCCGCGACCCGAGCGAAAATCCCGGCCGAGAACGCGTCGTCGCGCGCTGCGCTTCCGGCGCTGTCCGCAGGCCACGGCTGCCTGCGCCGGGGTCACCCCTTGGCCTTTGGTGTGGTTTCCATGACTCGACGGAGGTCCGTTACAACTTGGGCCATTGCTGCAGCATCGACCTGAGGCGCGTCGGGCCACTCGTCGAGTCGGTTCCCCAGTACTCACGCGGCGTGTCGGCGTAGCGCGGTGCGAGGTGGACGTGAAGGTGTGGCACGGCGTCACCGAGGACGAATGCGTACACGTGTTCAGCACCGGCGGATCGAAGTACTCGTGAGACGCGGTTCACGGTGACACCGATCGCGGCGGCCTCGTCGTCTCCGAGGTCGCCGAGGTCGGCAACGTGGCGCTTCGTCTCCACGATCAGCCACCCGCGATAGACCGATGGAGCGCCCATCGTGTGGAGGTGACCGACATAGACAAGTTCGTCTTCGTACAGGATTCCGCCCTGCGCGTCGTTGCCCTGCTGGTGCTTGGAACAGATGAAACACTCCACCGCGTCAGACATTGTCCCATTCTGCTTCACGATGAAGGGCAGCGACGTCGGGCATGGCCGGGCGGCGCGCCGACGCTCACCAGGGACGCCACCGCACCCATGTCGGCGAGTTGTTGTCAGCGGTCGGGCCGCTCGTAGCGGCACTTCCGATCGGTCGATTGATCGCTTGCGCCCGAGCGATATTCCCGGTCCGAAACGCTCGTCACCGCGCTGAACTTCCGGCGAAGCCGAGTGGGTCGATCCACGAGACTGCCGCACGTAACGCGACCACCGAGCGCGTCCGGCAGGCGTCAACCCTTCGGTGTTATCGGGTGCACG
>DASQFE010000412.1:0-5655 GCA_035633295.1 Ilumatobacteraceae bacterium
CGACACCGCATCGAAGACCGGAGCCACGTTCGGGTTGGACGGCCCCGGTTGGACGCGCCCTGCGGCGTTGTACTCGCGCGCGTCGCCGACCTTGCCCGGCAGCACCACGAGGTGAGCGACGACGACGATCGTCAACGGCGCGAGTGCGAGCGCGCGCCCGACCTGCTGGCGGCGGCTGAAGACGAGTTGGCCGACGGCCAGGAGGGCCACCGTTGCGAAGTACACGACCCAGGGGGTGACCTGGAACCAGTACCGGTCGACCTTGCGAAGGTGGGTACTGATCAACAGGGCACTGCCGAGCATGAGGAGCAGCAGTGGGCCATCGAGCGTCGGCCGGCGCCGCACGCCGATGACGGCACCCGCCGCAGCGAGCCCCAGGATCGCAATGCCGACGAGCGGATGCACCCCGAGCCCGAGCTGATCGGTGAGCGTGCCGGGGAACTCGCTGAGTCGGTTGTCGATGAACGACATCGAGTTGCCGTTGTCGGGCAGGAGGGCGGTTGGCAGCAGCAGCTGGAACAGCGTGGCTGTTACCGCGAACGCCAGCCACGGCGTGACGATCGCCTGCCACGTGGCGCGGACGCGTTCGACGAACGCCGCTGGGGTGCGTCGGCTGTCGATCGACGCAATGAGGTCGTACAGCTGCATCACGGCGATTACCCCGAGCAGCACGATGCCTTCGCGACGAACACTGAAGACCAAGGTGACCATCGCGCCGAGCACGATCAGGTCGTAACGACTGGCAGTGAGCAGCGTGGAGCGTGACCGAACACGGTCGTACCACCAGACGAACACCCCGACGGCGGCGAGGTGGGGGAACTCGGTGAGCAGCTGGTCGGTGTGTGCGAGGAACACGGGCGCGGTTGCGATCACAGCCACGATGGCGAGCGCCGCAAGGCGCCCGATGCGGCGCCGCACGATGCCGTGCAACAGCACCAGCCAGACCATGAAGACGCCGACCTCGACGAGCTTGAGCCGGTCGTAGTCGTAACCCCACAGGTGCACGAACGGCGCCAACAGCAGCGGCCAACCCCAGGGATAGGCCAACGGGCTGAACGCAGCGTCGGAGTTGAGCACCGAGAACCGGTTGTCGGCGAGCACGGCGCCGATGTCGCCGTCGAACAGGCTGCGAGCCTGGCGCAGGTACAGCGCGAAGTCGTCGCCCTGGGTGTGGCCGTTGCGGTGCAGTTGCGCCGCGAGGATGCCTGAACCGATCACCACGACGCCGAGCGTGATGGCGCGCAACCATCGAGAGGAGGTCAACGTGATGGCGCGCACCGTATGACGATACGCGCCGCCGACTCCGGCGGCAGATCACGGTCTTTCCGGACCCGACCCCAACAGACCGGAGCGGTCTTTCCGGACCCGACCCCGAAAGACCGATCAGTCGTACCAGTTGAGAGTGGAACGCATCGTGGCTTCGAACTCCTCGAACGACATCGAGGCCTTCACCGACGAGATGAGCTGGGCGTCGATGCCGACAAAGTTGCGGAACGGCGCGTCGGGGTCGGTCGCCGCGGCGACAATCGCGTCGGCCACGTCTTGCGGGTCGGGCGCAGGGCCGTCGCCTGACAGCACGCCCTGTGACTCACGGAAGCGTTCGGCACGTGCGGCGTACTCCGAGCCTTCCCAGCCGTTGACCGTGACGATGTTGTCGTGGAAGCCGGTGCTGAACCGCCCGGGTTCCACGAGCCGCACGCGGACTCCGTACACGCTGGTCTCGAAGTGCAGCGCCTCGCTCAGCGCTTCGAGGGCATGCTTCGACGCCGCGTAGACGCCGCCGAACGGAGCGCCCACAACCCCGGCGATGCTCGACACGTTGACGATCGTGCCGCTGCCTCGTTGCCGCCATGTCGGCAACACGGCGCGGATGACCCGGAGGGGACCGGCCACGTTGGTGTCGAACTGGCGGGCGAAGAGGTCGTCGTCGACCATCTCGACGGCGCCGGCCACCTCGAAACCTGCGTTGTTGACCACGACATCGAGTGTCTTCGGATCGCCGATCGCCGCGGCGACCGAGGCCGGATCGCACACGTCGAGCGGCCGGATCTCGATCGCCAGGTTCTCGGCTTCGGCTTCCTCGCGGAGTGCGTCACCCTTGGCGAGGTTGCGCATCGTGGCGATGACGTCGTGGCCCCGGCGGGCGAGGCTGAGCGCGGCGAGTTTGCCGAACCCGCTGTTGCTCCCGGTGATGAGAATGCATGCCATGTGCTGTCCCTTCAGGTGGTGACGGAGTCGCGGAGTTCGCGTTTGAGGATCTTGCCGGAGGCGTTGCGGGGGAGTTGCTCGGTCACGATCGTCACTGCGGTCGGGACCTTGAAGTTGGCGAGGCGCTCGCCGACGAAGCGCTGCAACTCGCCTACTTCGATGGTGGTGCCGGGCTTGACCATCACGTGGCAGGCGAGTTCCTCGCCGAGGCGTTCGTGGGGGACGCCGTACACGGCGGCTTCGTACACGGCGGGATGCTCGTAGATCGCTGCTTCGACCTCGGCGCAGTAGATGTTCTCGCCGCCGCGCAGGATCATGTCTTTCGCCCGATCGCTGACGTACACGAATCCTTCGTCGTCGACCCGGCCGATGTCACCCGAACGCAGCCACCCGTCGACGATCGTGTCGGCGGTGGCTTCGGGTCGGTTCCAGTAGCCGCGGATGAGCATCGGACCGCGGAACCAGATCTCACCGGTCTCACCCTGCGGGAGGTCGTCGCCCAGTGGGTCGGTCACCTTGAGCTCCATCACCGGCACCTGTCGACCGGTGGAGGTCGGGTGCATCATGAAGTCGTCGCCGCTGTTGCCCGGCCCGTACGCGTTGGTCTCCGTCATGCCGTAGCCGAGACTCGGTCGTCCGCGTCGGAAGTTGTCGTCGATGCGCTTGACCAGCTCGGGTGGCATCGGCGCGCCGCCACCGCCGACCGACCTGAGGCTCGACGTGTCGCGCTCTGCGAACGTCGCCGCCTCGAGCATGTCCCAGCTCATGGTGGGCACGCCGACGAAACTCGTCACCCGCTCCTGCTCGATGAGCTCCAGTGCCCGATCGGGATCCCATCTGTAGGTCATCACGAGCTTCGAACCTCCGACGAACGCCCCGAGCATCACCGGCACCAGCCCGGTCACGTGGAACAGCGGCACACAGAGCATGACGGCGGGCTGCGGCCGGTCCGGGTCGGGATCCTCAGCGTCGCGCAGCACGTTGACTGCGCCCCGAGCGGCGAACGCCATCAAGGCACTGAGTACCGCTCGGTGCGTCGACACGGCGCCCTTGGGGTGTCCGGTTGTGCCCGACGTGTAGAGGATGGTGGCATCATCGTCGGGATCGATGTCGATGTCGGGCAGGGTGGCGCCCGACACCAGGAGGTCTTCCAGTGCGATCACGTCATCGGCCTCACTCGATGCAACGTCGCGAACGGTCACGACCTGCACCGACACCGATCCCGGTTCGGCGGCGCGCAGACGGGCGAGCCGGTCGGCGTCGGTGAACACGATGCGGGCACCGGAGTCGGCGAGCGCAAACACCATCTCGTCGGTCTGCCACCAGGCGTTCATCGGCACGGCAATCGCACCCACCGACGTGATTGCGGCGAACGCAGCGATCCACTCGGGGGAGTTCCGCATGGCGATCGCCACACGATCGCCCTTCACGACGCCGAGGTCGTTCACCAGCAGGTGTCCGATCTGGCCGATCAGCTCCAACACCTTCGGCATTGGCCACCGCTCATCCTCGAAGACGATGAAGTCATCGGTGCGGGCAGCCGCCGCAGCGAACAGGTAGCGCAGGTTTGGCGGGGTACCTGCGAAGACCTTGGTCGGCACGCCGAGCACGTCGATCTCCTGGATCTCGAATCGTGTGCCGGGTGCGCACACGGCGGCACAGGCCTCTTGAAAGGTGATCGTCATGGGGATCCGTCGTAGCACAACCTCGCGTGGCGGGGCGGGCCCTGCGAGTCAGGGTCGGTCGGGAAGCGGACCGCCGAGCTGCGACAGGATTGATCCGAGCATGACCTCGCGGGCTCGCAGGCCCGCTTTGTACGTCGTGTTGTCGGTATCGGCGACCTCGTAGCGGAGGTCACGGAAGGCCGAGTCGAGCACCTCTCGCAGGAGCTCGGCCTGGGGCTCGTCGAGTTCGATGTTCATGTCGTCTGTCTCCATGTGGTTGTGTCGGTCGTGGCTGCGTCGGCGTCGTCGAGGAGTGAGCGTCCGAGCCAGAGCGGGACCACCTGGGCGAGGAGCAGGGTGATGCCTCCGACAACCAGCAGGATGCGCATCAGGATCACACCGGTGGTGAGGTCGTCATTCGTCTCCAGAGCCAATGCTCGCGCGTCGGCGACACTGGCGCGGTACTGGTCGACGATCGAACCGGTGTCGGACAGGTTGTCGCTGATCGTCTGGACGGACGTCGCCAGATCGTCGAGCTGCTGCTGCAGTTCGACTGCCGTGCCGGTGAACTCGGTGAGGCTCGCGGCCGTGCTGCTGAGCTGCCCGGGGAGTTCCTCGAGCGTGTCGGCGAGCGTCCCGAGCGTTTCTCCGAGGCCGGCTTGCGGGTTGTAGTCGGGCCCGATCGGAAGGCTCGACAGCGCTACCAGCAACGTGTCGATGTCGCCACCGATCGTCTCCAGTACTCGCACGGTGCCGGCAGCATCCTCCAGCGACGGCCCAACTGTCTCGGCCAACCCGGCGATGTCGTCGATCGCCTGCGTGCCGGTATCGAACGATGCCGACACCGCCGTCAGCGTGCTTGCGAGTGCCGCAACCCCGTCGGATGTTGCGACCAGCACCTCGTCGGCGAGGTCGATCGTGTCGTCGACCGCGTCGAGTGTCTGAATGGTCACGTCGAGGCTGTCGTCGGAGGCGTTGGCCAACTGCCCGACGAAGATCCACCCGACGACCATGCCGAACAGAGCCACGAGCGCACCCGCCACGCCGAGCCCGATCATCAGCTGACCGGCGCGCCGCGTCGCTTGAGGTGACCGCCAGCGGTTTCGCAGGCTGGAGGACGTTCGAGGTGTGCCTGGCACATCGTGAACAGGGACGGGATCCATCACTGCGGAGTCTGCCAGACCGTCACACGGTGCCGGGCCAAACGTGACGCAATCAGACGTGCACCCGGCGTCTCATTCAGTTGGAGTACTGATGCAGGGAGCCGCCCTCGTCGGCGAGGCGGGCGAGCAGCGGTGACAGGTTCCAGTGGTTGCCGCCGAGCGACTCGCTGTAGCCCTTGATCTTGTCGACGATCTCGGCGAGGCCGACCTGGTCGGCCCAGTACATCGGCCCGCCGCGGTAGACGGGCCAGCCGTAGCCGTTGACCCACACCACGTCGATGTCGCTGCCGCGAATGGCGATGGCCTCATCGAGGATCTTCGCGCCCTCGTTCACCATCGGGTACAGCAGGCGCTCCAGCACCTCCTGGTCGGTGACCTCGCGCTGCTCGATGCCCTTGCCGATCGCAAAGTTCTTGATGAGCTCGACGACCTCGGGATCCGGTGTGGAGGCGCGGGTGTCGGGGTCGTAGGTGTAGTAGCCGCGCCCGTTCTTCTGGCCGCGACGGCCGTTCTCGCACAGCACCTCACGGATGGTGGAGCTCGACGACGTCTCCTCCTTCCAACCGATGTCGAGGCCGGCGAGGTCGCTCATCGCGAACGGTCCCATCGGGAAGCCGAAC
>DASQFE010000413.1:0-5980 GCA_035633295.1 Ilumatobacteraceae bacterium
CCGAACTTCGAATCGTCCTGGCCGGTGGCGATGAACTCGTGGGTGTGAGCGTGCACACCGGGCGTGATCCGCAGCACGACACGCGGGGTCGGGCCGATGCCGGTGGCAGTCAGCACATCGAGGCGATCGAGTTCGTCGAACGAATCGACGACGATGTACCGAACTTCGGCCTCGATCGCCTCGCGGAGTTCGGCGCCGGACTTGTTGTTGCCGTGCAGTGTGCAGGAGCTCGCCGGCACACCAGCAGCGAGTGCGACATGCAGTTCTCCACCAGTGGCAACGTCGAGCAGCAGACCCTCGTCGTAGGCGAGACGCGCCATGGCCCGGCACAGGAAGGCCTTCGTGGCGTAGATGACGCGGTCGGGACCGAATGCCGCAACGGCTTCGCGGCATCGGGCGCGCAGGTGCGCTTCGTCGTACACGAACAGCGGTGTGCCGAACTCCTCCACGAGTTCCTCCACCGAGCAGCCGCCGATCTCAAGCATCCCGTCGTGGCCGATCGCAGCTGTGTCGGGCAACAGCCGCCGCGAGATCGCCGTCATCGCCACTCCCCCGAAACCCGGTCCAAAACCCGGTTTGCGTTGCACTTCGGTTGGCCCGTCCCAACGGAACTGTCACGCAAACCGCTCTGGGGGGCGATCTGGGGGGCGGTCACATCTGCTCCGGGGCGTCGATGCCGAGGAGGTCGAGCGCGTGTCGGAGCGTGCGGGCGGTCAGGTCGGCGAGCGCGAGGCGGCTCGAGCGCAACGGTTCGTCGGCCTTGAGCACCGGACAGTGCTCGTAGAACGCCGTGAAGTCGGTGGCGAGGTCGTACACGTAGGTGCACAGTTTGTGCGGACTGTAGGTGTCGACTGTGGTGTCAATCGCGGTGGGGTACGCAAGCAGGCGCAGCGCCAGCGCCCGCTCCTGCGGAGTGTCGAGCAGGATCGACATTCCGCGCACCGACGAACGGTTGATGTCGGCACGCCGGAAGATCGAACAGATTCGGGCGTGCGCATATTGGAGGTACGGCCCGGTGTTGCCATCGAACGACACCATCCGGTCGAGGTCGAAGACGTAGTCCTTGATCCGGTCGGTCGAGAGGTCGGCGTACTTCACTGCGCCGATCCCGATCATGCGCGCCACGTTGGCGCGCTCGTCGCCGTCGAGATCTGGGTTCTTCTCGACGATCGCCGCGTCTGCGCGGTCGATCGCCTCGTCGAGTAGATCGACCAGCTTGACCGAATCACCCGAGCGGCTGCGCAGCATCTTGCGATCCGAGCCCAGCACGTTGCCGAAGCTGACGTGCACCGCCTCGACGGGCGGCGCCAACCATCCGGCCATCTCGCACACCTTCCACACCATTTGCAGGTGCTGGGCCTGCGGCGCGCCCACCACATAGAGCATGAGGTCGGCGCCGAGGCGTTCAACCCGATCGATCACGCAGGTGAGGTCGCTCGTGGCGTAGTTGAAGCCTCCGGTGCTGGCCTGAATGATCAGCGGCAACGGGTCGCCGTCACGGTTGTCGAACCCCGGCGGGAACACCACCCTCGCACCGTCGCTCTCCTCGAGCAGACCGGCCCCATCGAGACGCTCCACGGTCGCATCCATCAGCGGTTGGTACACGCTCTCCCCGGCGAGATCGTCGTCGGTCAACAGCACCCCGAGCTTCGAGTAGACCGTGTTGAAGTACGCGGTCGACATCTCAACGAGGCGCTGCCACAAGCGCGACGTCTCGGCGTCACCGCGCTGCAGGAGCACAACGCGCTCTCGGGCTCGTTCCTGAAACTCTTCCGACTCGGCGAACTTGGCGTTGGCCTGCTTGTAGAAACCGTCGAGATCGCCCTGCGTCAGGCCCTTGGCGGCCACATCCTCGCCAAGGTCGAGCAGGTGCTCGATGAGCATGCCAAAGGGGCGGCCCCAGTCACCGATGTGGTTCTCCCGGATCACCCGGTGCCCGAGGAAACCGAGCATCCGCACCAGCGAGTCACCGATGACCGTCGAGCGCAGGTGGCCGACGTGCATCTCCTTCGCAACGTTCGGCGCCGAATAGTCGACAACGACCGTTCGGGCCCGCGACGCGGTCACCACGCCGAGCCGATCGTCGACCGCTACGGCAGCGAGCTGCGCCGACAGGAACTCCGGCGAGAAGGTCACGTTGACGAAGCCCGGCCCGGCGATCTCCAGCTCGGAAGCGACACCATCGAGCACGCCGGAGTCGACGATCGCCTGGGCGATGTCGCGCGGGTTGCCACCGATCCGCTTGGCGAGTGCCAGCGCACCGTTGATCTGCGCGTCGGCCCGATCCGAGGAACGCACCGTCGGGTCCGCCGACTCGCCGCCGTTCAGCCCGGCGAAGATCGGTTCGAGCAGGTCCGAGATCGTGGCGAGGGGGTCCGACATGGTGCGCACAGTCTGCCGGATTGAACCGCTGTGCTCACAGGACGTTCATCGACCCGCCAACGTGCGTGAGGGCGGTCGCTCGAAGTGTCAGGGATTCCTTGACGTCATGCCCTGTCAGGTCTACCCTGACACTCATGGAATCATTGATGTACTGCTCGTTCTGCCGCCGGGATCATCACCACGTGGACAAGCTGGTCGCCGGCCCAGGGGTGTTCATCTGCGATCGATGCGTCACCCTCGCCGACATGGCGATGGCGGGCAGATCGATCCCCGACTTTCCGGGTTGGGCATCGCTCGACGACGAGCAGCTCCTCGGATCGCTGGTGGCCGCCGACGACGGTGTTCGCCGCCTGCATGACGGCATCGGCGAGCTGATCCACGAGATCCGCACCCGCGGCGTGTCGTGGGCGCGTATCGGCGAGGCACTCGGAGTGTCGCGCCAAGCAGCGTGGGAACGATTCGCTTCCTTCGGATGAGGAGAGCTCCACCTCAGCCAGGACGTGCTCGCGCATCGCATTTCGGCACTGCGGCAGGGTCCTGGTGCGACGGCTCGAACTGCTGGAACAATGTCGGCGGGCAGGAAGCTCGAGAGGGTCGATCGTGGCTGAGCACGCGCAGCGTGAGGTGAAGTCCGCCGACGTGACGGTTCGTGGCGCCGCACCCTCGCAGGCCCCGACCGCCCCGATCGCAAGACCACAAGTCTCATCGGTCGCCGAAACCTCCGTGCGATGAGACCCGCCAAGCCGATCTCCTCCCGCACTTCTCCCGCAACTGGCGGGGAACAGCGGTCAACAGCCCGGCGCAGCGGTGAACTGCCCACCGCTCTGATCAGGACATATGCCCTGATCAGAGCGGAAATCCAGTGGCGCCCTCGGCAGGATTCGAACCTGCGCACACGGCTCCGGAGGCCGATGCTCTATCCCCTGAGCTACGAGGGCAGGGGCACCGAAGGCTATCGGTCCGACGGGCGATCAGGTGGCAGGCGCTCGCCGCTGCGGACCATCTGCAACACTGACCCGCGATGAGCGAGATGGCCCAGTTCCCGACCGGCTTCCTCTGGGGTGCAGCGACAGCCAGCTACCAGATCGAGGGTGCCGCACGCGAGGGTGGCCGCGGCGAGAGCGTATGGGACGTGTTCTCGCACACCGAGGGCAAGGTGGCTCACGGCCACACCGGCGATGTGGCCTGCGACCACTACCACCGCCTCGACGACGACGTCGCGATGATGGCCGACCTCGGTCTGCAGAGCTACCGCTTCTCGATCTCGTGGTCGCGGGTGATGCCTGACGGTCGAGGCAAGGTCAACCAGGAGGGCCTCGGCTTCTACCAACGTCTCGTCGACCGACTGCTCGAACGCAGCATCGTCCCGTGCCCGACGCTGTTCCACTGGGATCTGCCGCAGAGGCTCGAGGAACTCGGCGGCTTCCGCAACCGCGACACGGTGAGCTGGTTCGGCGACTACGCCGCGCTCATGGTCCGCGAGCTCGGCGACCGGGTCCACATGTGGTCGACGTTCAACGAACCGTGGTGTTTCGCCTACCTCGGCCACGCCGCTGGCGTCCACGCGCCGGGGCTGACCGACCCGCATGCCGCGGTCACCGTTGCGCACCATCAACTCCTCGCCCACGGTCTGGCGTTGCAGACCATGCGGGCCGAACGCGACGACCTGCTGCTCGGCATCGTGATCAACCCGTCGAACATCGTCAGCCATGCGCGGCGGCCCGCCGACGACCAACAGATCCATCTCATCGATGCGATCCACAACCGCTGGTGGTTCGACGCCACACTGCGCGGCGACTACCCGGCCGATCTCCTCGAGTCGTACGGACCGCTGGCCGACGCCATCCAAGCGGGTGACACCGACATGATCAGCCAGCCGCTCGATTGGATCGGCATCAACTACTACTTCGACATCATCGTGCGCGGGCTCGACGATGGCGAGGCGACCGACCGCATGTTGGTCTACCCGACCGTCACCGGTGTCACCGAAGCCGACGAGGCCGAGATCCACACCGACATGGGCTGGCCGATCACGCCCAGCGGGTTCACCGACCTGCTCGTGCGACTCCGCGACGACTACCCGAACCTGCCGCCGATCTACATCACCGAGAACGGCTGCGCCTACGACGATCCGATCGTCGACGGCCGATGCGCCGACCCGCGCCGGATCGATTATCTCGACCAGCACCTGCGAGCGATCCGACACGCCATCGACTCAGGCGTCGACATTCGCGGCTACTTCCAGTGGTCGTTGATGGACAACTTCGAATGGTCCCTCGGCTATGACAAGCGCTTCGGGCTCGTACACGTCGACTTCGACACCCTCGACCGAACCCCGCGCGACAGCGCCGGCTGGTACCGCGACGTCATCCACCGAAACGGCCTCGACGCCGGCGCTCAGTAGCTCGACGAGCCCTGCACGTCGGAGTCGCCGTCGATCACGGCCAGCAGCGAATCGAGCAGTCCGCTCGCGCCGAATCGGAACGTGGCAGGGGTCGCCCAACCCTCCCCCATCACCGAGTCGGCGAGGTCGATGTAGGCCATCGCCTCGTCGAACGTGCGAATCCCCCCGGATGGCTTGAGCCCGACCGTACGGCCGGCGCCGGCAATGACGTCGAGCATCGCCGCGGCGGCTCCGAGGCTGGCACCGGCCGGGATCTTCCCGGTGGAGGTCTTCACGAAGTCGGCCCCATTGTCGATCGCGAGCTGCGCCGCCGACGAGATGACAGCGCGATCTTCGAGTGCGCCGGTCTCGAGGATCACCTTGAGCAACCGGGGCAGCTCGATCAGCTCGGCCACTGCGGCCACCATCGCGGCGGCCTGATCGAGATCGCCCGCCAGCACGGCCCGGTACGGCAGGACCACGTCGATGTCGTCGGCGCCATCGGCCAGGGCTGCAGCGACAGCCGCCGTGACCGCGTCGATCGGCTCGGCGCCCGACGGGAAGTTGACGACGGTCGCCACCCTCACACCTGAGCCGCGCAGCTGCGTCGCACACGTTGCCACGAACTGCGGCCAGACGCACACTGCGGCGGTTGCATGCTCGCGAGCGCGACGGCACAGCTCGTCGATGCCTCCAGGTGAATGATCATCGGCGAGGTCGGTCAGGTCGATCAATCCGATCGCCCGACGCGCTGCGGCAATTCGTTCGAGGTCAGTCATCGAGACCGACGGTATCCGCTGGCGGGTCGCCGTCGAGACGGAGCTGACGTTCCTCGGGCGCGACCAGCAACACTCCGGCGAGGTAGTCGGCGAGCGCTTCCTGGGTCCTGACTTCGCCGCCGCGCTGCTCCGCCATGAGATACCGGTGTTCGAGCAATTGATGGAAGAGTTCCGGGGGCTCGAGATGTGACCGCATGTCGGCGGGGATCGCGTCGACGGTTGGCTGATAGACATCGGCAAGCCAGCGGGCGGTCGCGACGGCACGAGGGACCGGCTGCCCGTCACGCCGCTCGAGCCACGCCTTGTGCTGGTCGATGTCGGACAGCAGACGGCGGGCCTGGTTCTCCTGCACCTCGAGGCCGGTCCGACGCCGGAGCTCACGGGCGTGATGACCCTCCTCGATGAGCACCGGTTGAACCGACAGCGTTCGCCCGTC
>DASQFE010000414.1:0-1798 GCA_035633295.1 Ilumatobacteraceae bacterium
GGGCCCGATGAGCGTGATCAGGCGGGAACGCGAGAACTGGTCGATGATGTCGACGACGAGGTCGTCTCGACCGATGAATGTCGACGTCGGCGTGCGCAACGCGCTCCGGGCTCGCGGTTGTTCAGGTCGCACGCTCGGGGCCAGCGTGACCTCGTCGCGTGCAAGCAGGTCCTCGTGGCGACGTCGGAGCTCCGGCGACGGCGCAACGCCGAGCTCGTCGGCGAGCAGGCGTCGATATGAGTCGAACACCCGGAGCGCATCCGCACGCCGACCGAGCGATTCGTACGCGCGCATGAGGAGATGCCGAGGACGCTCTCGCAACGGCTCGCGTGCTGCGAACGCCTCCAGATCCGCGATCGCACCGGCGTCACCGCCGAGGTCCAGTTGCAGGTCCAGGCGTTCCTCGTGAGCGCGACAGCGAACCTCGACCAGTCGGTCGATCTCGACTCGGGCATCGTCGGTGTCGACGAGGTCGGCGAACGGGTCTCCACGCCAGAGCCGCAGTGCTTGGTCGAGCAACTCGCACGATTGATCTGCGTCCGTACCGCGCCGTTCGATCGCTTCGAACACGAGGTGTTCGAACCTGGCGACGTCGACGCGATCGTCGGGAACGGTGAGGACGTAGCCGGGCGCTCGGTACTCGAGATCGAGGCCCGGCACGCGTTGGCGTAGGCGGAACACGAGGGACTGCAACGCGGCGGAATCGAGGGGCGTGTCCTCGTCCCACACGAGTTCGCTGAGGCGGTCGACGGAGACGACGCGCCCTCGGTGAAGCAGCAGCGCGCAGAGGAGCCGCCGTTGTCGCTGCCCGGTGAGGACGATCTCTGCGCCGTCATCGTCGACGACGTGCAACGGGCCCAGGACGCCGAAGGTCGTCACGGCGGCCACGCTACCGAACGGCCCCATTTGGCCAGTGCCGGCGGCACCCGCTGTGCTCTCAGCGCAGCGCCCGGGCAATGGCGGCGACGTGTTCGTGGTCGGTGCCGCAGCAGCCACCGACCACGGAGAGCCCGCCGAGCAACTCGCGCAGGACGACGTATCGGGCGGCGAGATCCGCAAGGTCGCCTCGGTCGAGGTCGGTCGCTTCGTCGAGCTCCGCGTGGCTCAGCGCAGAGGCGTTGGCCCGGATTCCCTCGACCCGATCGACCCACCCCGCGCCGGCGCCGAGCACGTGGTCGAAGTGGCTCGGGTGGGCGCAGTTGACCATGAAGTACACAGGGGTCATGTCGGTGTCGGCGTCGACCTGCTCGATCGCCTCACCGAGGGGCTGGCCGGTCGGCAGCTGCCCATCGGTCTCGACCGTGAACGAGATGACCACCGGAATGCCCGCGTTGCGGGCGGCGCGGGTGATGCCGATGGCTTCCTCGACGTAGTTCATGGTGACGGCGGTGACCATCGCTGCGCCCGCGGTGGCGAATGCCTCGACCTGCATGGCGTGGTACCGCGTCGCCTCGGCGATCGACATCTGGTGCCCGACGACGTAACCGTCTCCACGTGGTCCGATCACACCGTTGACCACGGTCGGCACGGTCGTCCATCGACCGGCGATGTCGGCGACGAAGCGGACGGCACGCCGGTTGATGTCCGCCATTGCCTCGGTGTCGTAGCCCTGTCGGGCGCCCCAGTCGAGGCTCGCACGCCACGTGGGTGTGTCGATCACGATGCCCGTGCCGATCGACGCGGCGAGCTCGAAGTACGGGTCGTAATAGTTGCGAAGTGCCTGGCGGCCTTCGTCGCCGTCGAGCAGGGTGAACGCGGCGAAGTCGACGAGTTCGACTCCCTGCTGGAAGATGAGACT
>DASQFE010000415.1:0-1826 GCA_035633295.1 Ilumatobacteraceae bacterium
TGCTGGGCCGATGGCGGCGTATGAGAATCTGCCGTCGTTGCCCCTGCCGGCCGACCGGATGTGGTCGTCGGTCGGTGTGGTCTGCGGCCAAGAGCTGCATGGTGGCTACCAGTCCCGGGTCTTCGAGGGAACGTGTGGTGGCGACCGGGTTGTGGTGAAACTGAGCGACAGCCGCCTTGTCGATGAGGCCTACCGGCGGCGTGTCGAGATGACGTCGTTGCTTGCTGAGATTGACGACTCGGTCGTCGGTCCGCTCACGACGAACGTCGGCATCGTTGTCGAACTCGGCCCCTGGTTGGCCGTCGTCTATCCATTTGTTGTCGGAGAGACGCCCGACATCTGTGAGGAAGCTGACGTGAGGCGTGTGGCGACGACGATGGCCAGCCTGCACCGCTCGCTTCAGCAGCTCGACCCGATCGACCTGCCGACGGTCGCTGCACTGGCCGCCGCGGAACCGCCGATCAACGCGGCCGAGTTCGGTCAGCGACAACTGCTGCACGGTGACTTCTCGCCAGCGAATCTGCTGTTCTCGGAGCGACGGGTTCGAGTGTTCGACTTCGATGACTGTGGCTACGGCCCGATCGAGTTCGAAGTGGGCAACACCTTGTACATGGTGTTGTTCGACGCTGCGATGTCGTCAGAGATGGAACGCTACGAACGGTTCCGGGCCTGGTTCGTTGACGAGTACCGGTCAGCGTCGAGCCAAGGGGTGCCCGATGAACTCGTGGACAAGTCGATCGGGCTCCGAGTGCAGGCGCTCGGTCGTTGGATCGACGAGCCAGAGTCTGCGCCAATCGGGATCCGCACGGCAACACCCGCCTGGCGCGACTCCCTGCGAGCGTTCGTTCAATCGCACACCAGCCACTGACCCTCAGAGCCGCACACTTCCGCGCCCAGAATCACGCGGACCTCAGCCACCGACCCGCTGCACTGCGGCCCATCTGTGACGTCACAGTTTCACCGCCGTATTGGACCAAGCAGGGGGCTGCACTTTCGCAAGCGGCGGCGAACGATCTCACTCGGCTCAAGCCGTGCGTCGTCAGCCAGCGGCGGGCGTGGTGGCCAGCGCCGCGGCCAGAGCGCGACGTACGAGATCACGCGCGAACAACAGCACCAGGATCAGGCCGGTGACCGAGAGGAATCCGCCGAGGCTCACACGGTCGCCGAACAGGCGGTCGACGAGCGCGAGCACGACGAACTTGCTGCCGGCCAGCACGATCCACAGAGTCAGCCCGAGCAGCACCTTGCCGGTCCTGCTCGACGCCGCCTTGAATCGAGTCTTGAGGGGCACCTTCACCATGGTCACGCCATGGAGCACGAGCAGCAGCAGCGCGGCCGTCAACAGCGAGACCGAGAACGACTCCGTGATGACCTGCGGAACGAACTGCACGAAGATGTTGAGCACGACCACGTAGACGAGATAGTCCAACAGCACCGGCGGCACAGGGACGTCACGAGCGTCGGTCGGGTCGGACGCACGCATCGGAAAAGCCTAATGCGACCGACCGATCCCGTTCGGGACGACGTTCGCGTCGCCAGCCCTGACGCAAGCGCCCTGTCGGTGCAAAACCTGTGACGCGTCACCGCAGCGCATCTCCGGACAAGTTGAATAGCACCGGTATGCGGCTGAGCTGTCGGGCAGCTGCCCGGAGCGACCGATAACGAGCGCCCACAATCACGGGGTTCAGCCTTAAGAGTCCGCCGCATGACGGCCCAACTCTCGCGTCACGTAATCGTGTCTCCGATCTGGCGGTAGGTGGCAGACGTGGGCTGGTCTCACCGTGTCGACTTCCGCCGTCTCAGGCGGCACAGCTCGACACGGTGCG
>DASQFE010000416.1:0-4223 GCA_035633295.1 Ilumatobacteraceae bacterium
CGAGTGCGCCTGCGCGTCGCGCCCGATCCGAATGAGTTCGTCACGCGGACCAACGGTGCACAGGCAGGCAATGATGCTTCGAAGGAGCCTGATCGGGTCGTTGTCGCCGGCATCGAGCGTCAACCATGCAGATGGCTGAGCGAGCCGATCCGCCCATTGGGACAGCAGCGTCGATTTGCCGAAGCCGGCGCCGGCGGTGATCACGATCGTTCGGCTCGGCGCCGAATCGAGCCTCTCGAAGAGCCGGGTGCGGTCGAGCGCCGTAGGAAGTGGTCGCGGGGGAATGAGCTTGTGCTCCGCAACCCCGAGATCGATCACAGGTGAGACAATATCGCCCGATCGATGAGCGGACAGCCGGCATCGACCAGGGCCGCGCCGAGAGGTCGCGCCCAGGTGTGTTCCACGATCAACAACGCGGCGCATCGACCCGGACGGAGGAGGTCGACGAACGCCATTGGATCGAGCCTCGACACGGCGTTCGACACGGGAGTGAGTGCCGTCAACGGATTCGGCGGATCGATTGACGCCACGTCGATCGCGACGATCGTGCCGTCACCGAGGTGTTTGATCACCATCAGGTCGATCACGCGGATGATCTCGGCGTCGACCAGCGACAGGATCTCGCGAACGGGCTCGAAGGGCATCGCGTCGAGATCCGCCAGTTCGACCACCCAGCAATCGAGTGGGCCGAGTTCGCGATCGGTCACGATGCGTCAGTACGCCTTCATCTCCCGACCGTGGACGGTCAGCGCCCAGATGATCAGGATGTCGAGCACGATGACGGTGATCGCCCACAGCGGGTAGAGCGGGATGATGAAGAAGTTCCCGACGAGGCTGCCGGCCGCGATGATCACGCCGACCGTTCGGGCCAGGATGTTGCCGCTCAACACGCCGAAGCCGCAGAGCAGCACCACCAGGCCGATCAGTATTTGGACCCAGCCCCACTGGCTGACGTCGAGGAACACTGCGCCGGCATTGGTGAATGCCACCCATTGGTCGTTCAGCGCGGCGACGAGCCCGAAGATGATGCTCAGGCTGCCGCCGATGATCATCATCGTGGCTGCGAAGACGATCCAGCCGGTCCAGCCGGTCGTCTCGGTGAACTGTCTGTCCGCTGAACTCATGATTCGAGGTCCTCTCTCGATTCGGCCCCAGGCTGGGGCCCGCACCCTCACGGTACGCAACGAAGGAGGGCTGCGTCGTCGCCCACATCGGATGAAATCGAGCTCGGGCGCGTGCCCACGCGAAACGACGGCGGCGCCACCAGGCTCTTGGCCGATGGCGCCGCCGTCGTGCGGTTCGTTCAGGCGAATCTCAGCCGGCGAGGACCTTGGCCTTCGCCGCGGCGTACTCGGCGTCGTCGATCTTGCCGGTGCTGTGCAGCGCGGCGAGCTTGTCGAGCTGGTCGGCGTCGCTGGTGCCGGTGCCGGCCGCCTGCTGGATGTAGGCGCGCTGGGCGGCGTCCATGGCCTTCGCATCGGCAACGGCGTGCTCCTGCATCTTGCCGCCACGGGCGATCAGATAGATGAAGACGCCGAGGTACGGCACCACGATGATGAAGATCGACCACAGGGCCTTGGCCAATCCACCCAGGTCCTTGCTGCGGAAGATGTCTCCGAACACCTGGAACAGAATCATGATCCAGATGAAGAACAGGAAGAACCAGAGCATCGACCAGAAGACCTGGCCGGTACCGAATTCGGCGGCGAGCAACATGTGAAATTTCTCCTCGTTTGTACTGATGATCTGACGGCGGTGGCCGTCACGTGCGCCACGTTAGGCGGCCTGGGAGTCTCATTGCGTCACCTCATGTGGATGAGTGGTGAATCTGCTCCGGATCGTGGCCGGTGGCCGGGATGTGGTGAGGTGGTTCCATGACTTCTCATGACGTGCCCGAGCAGGCACTGGAATTGCGTTCGACGCTGAGCGACGACGGCATCGTGACCTTGGCGGTCCGCCCGACCGATGTGCCAGCACCCGGCGACGATCAGGTCGTCGTGCGCGTCGAAGCGGCACCGATCAACCCCTCCGACCTGGGAATGCTCTTCGCCGCCGGCGACGTCGACGCCTCGCTCGCGGCCGGCGACGGCATGTATCCGGCGGTGTCGCTGCCCGTGTCCGCCGTGGTGCTCGCGGCCCAGCGGGCTCGGCTCGACAAGGCGATGCCGGTTGGCAACGAGGGCGGCGGGGTCGTCATTGCGGCAGGGGCATCTCCGGCCGCGCAGGCGCTGCTCGGCAGCGTCGTGGGGTTCCTGTCGGGGAACGCCTACGCCCAGTACCGCACGCTCCATGTGAGCCAGTGCCTGGCGATGGCCGACGGCACGGATCCGGCCGACGCAGCTGCCGCATTCGTCAATCCGTTGACCGCGTTGGGAATGGTGGAGACCATGCGGTCTGAGGGGCACACTGCGCTCGTCCACACGGTTGGTGCCTCCAACCTCGGGCTGATGCTCAACCGCATCTGCGTCGGCGACGGTGTTGATCTCGTCAACATCGTCCGCAGGCCCGAGCACGTCGACTTGCTTCGAGCCGAGGGCGCAGTGCACGTGGTCGACTCGAGCGCCGAGACGTTCATCGATGACTTGACCGATGCGTTGCGGGAGACCGGCGCCACGATTGCGTTCGATGCGATCGGCGGCGGTGAGCTGGCCGGAACGCTGCTGTCGTGCATGGAGACAGTGGCGGGGGAGCAGGCGGGCGAGTTCAGCCGATACGGCTCCGACACGCACAAGCAGGTCTACATCTACGGCGGACTCGACCGAAGCCCCACGACGTTGCGTCGCGACTTCGGAATGTCGTGGGGAATCGGCGGCTGGCTGCTCACGCCGTTCCTGATGAAGCTCGGCCAGGAGGGCGCCGACCGGCTGCGCCAACGTGTCGCCGACGAGATCACCACCACGTTCTCGAGCACCTACGGGATGCGACTGTCACTCGCCGACGCCGTCGATCCCGATCAGGTTCGCCGCTACGCCAAGATGGCCACTGGCGACAAGGCTCTGGTCACCCCGCACGCCTGAGGTGTCGGAGCCTTGGCCGTCAGCGTGATCCTTGGCCGTCGTCGACCTTCACGATCGTGCCGGTGACCATCTCCGATGCGGGCGAAACGAGGTACAGCAGGGTGCTGTCGAGGTTCTCGGGCTGGCCGATCCGCCGCCTCGGGAACGCCCGGGTGAGATCCCCCATGCGCTCGATCATGCCGTCGGACATCTCCGAGGCGAACAGACCCGGGGCGATGGCGTTCACGTTGATGCCGAAGCGTGACCACTCGACTGCCAGCGTCTCGGTGAGCCGGTTCACTCCGGCCTTGCTGATCGAGTAGAGAGCGGCTCCGCCCCCGCCGTAGTTGAATCCCCCGATCGAGGAGATGTTGACGATCCGCCCGGGCAGCTTCAGGTCGATGAGGCGACGTGCAACCTCGCACGAGAGCAGGAACGGTGCACGAAGGTTGGTGTCGAACACCTGGTCGATCAGCTCCAGCGGCATCTTCGTGGCGTACTGGGCATCGGGAATCCCAGCGTTGTTCACGAGGATCTGTATCGGACCCGCGAACTCCTCTGCCGACCCTACGACGGAAGTGATCTGCTCGGCGTCGGTCACGTCGAGTTGCACCGGCACGCAGGTTCCGCCTGTATCGGCGATCTCCGACGCGAGGTCGTTCAGACGGTCGAGGCGTCGAGCGGTCGCCACCACGTGCGCGCCATTGGCTGCCAGCAGCAGGGCGAATCGACGCCCCAGCCCCGATGACGCTCCGGTGACGAGCGCCACCTGTCCGGAGAGGTCGAGCGTCGGTTCGATGCGGTCCATCTGCGCATCGAACCACATCGCAGTAGCGGAACCGAAGGTGAACGGTGCGTGACGGCTGCCCTTTACGGATCGGGAGGGGTCGCCGGTGGCCTACCCTGGCATCCCGTGAACGACATTTCGCGTATTGCGATCAGCACCGGTGGTGGCGACGCGCCGGGCCTCAACGCCGTGATTCGATCAGTCACGCTTGCCGCCCGGAATCGAGGATGGCATGTCACCGGTATCCGCGACGGCTTCAACGGGCTGATGTTCCCCGAGGAGTATCCAGGCGGTGGCCTGATGGAACTCACTCGTCAGTCGGTTCGAGGGATCCAGCACACGGGTGGGACGATCCTGGGTTCGACGAACCGCGGTAATCCCACCCAGTTCCCGGTGCTCCAGACAGACGGCACCTATGTCGACGTCGACCTGACCGACGA
>DASQFE010000417.1:0-4999 GCA_035633295.1 Ilumatobacteraceae bacterium
CGTCAGTGTCGCTGCCCTTGCGGAGTTTCGTTCGCCCTTCGAAGACTCTGAACCGAGATCTTCATGGGTCCTGAGCGGCAGATCACGGATGGGTGCTCGGCCGTCGCGGCGTCGTGGTTATCGAGCACTGCACTGGGGCCGCAGTGCGGCGCGGGCTGCTGTGCCGATATCGGGTTACGGGGCGGGTGTTATCGAGTGCCCCCCACCTTGCTCGGCTCACAACCCAGCGAAGCATCCGACTGAGTGGCCACGGCTGGGCGAGTGCGTTGTGGCGCCGTGGTCAGGTGCAGAGGCCGGCTTGGTAGTCCTGGTGCCCTCGGTTCGGTTGGCAGGTGTTCTTCCAGTCGATGTGATCGACTCGTAATCCGGCGTCGGTGAAATTGAGGTGCACGGTCAGTTGGACACCGAAGACCGAGTCGTCGAAGAAGCCTTCCGTCGTGACGACGACAGTGGTGTCGGCGCCGTCGCTGGCGAGGACTCGGATCGTGCGGATCTCGCCGGGTTGTATGGGCCCGGCGATCGCGTTCGCGAACGGTCCGGGTCCTGTGTGCCACGGCAAGGGGCCGTCGGCTCCCTCGCCGAGCGAGGCGTAGATGCCGTCGAGGTACTCGTTCAGTCCGACTGCGTCTGTGGCGCCGTTGGCCGGATCAACCTGCAGTTCGCCGTCCCATCCGTTGGAACTCGTGGCGAACGGCGTGACCCGTGCGAACGTGGTGCCGTTGGGGATCAGGAAGGTGCCTTGCGGCTCAAGGACGGGCGTGCCGAGTTCAAACCAGGAGCCGGGCAGCAGCCAGTGCTCGATCGAACTGTCCCGGAAGCCACGAATGACTTCGGTGCGCAGTTCCGCGTCGTGTTCGATGTACGAGGCGATGAAGCCACCGTCGTGGGTGCCGAGCACCTCGCCGGTGCCGCCTTCCGGGATGGCACGATCTTCGCCGAGGAACCACTGCCAACCTTGCGCTGATACGGTGCCAGCCGCATCGTCCAAACTCCCGCCCGGGTAGTACAACGGGGAGCTTTCGACGTCGCCGTTGTCGCGTTGGACCCATTCGACGAACGGGACGGCCCCGGGTGCAGGTCTTGGGCCCTGTTCGTACCAGCCACTGAGCACCAGCCCGGTTGGAGTGAGGAACAGGTCGGCGTCGCCGATTCCCATCACCTCAGGGAACCGCTCCAGCACGGTGCCGGCATCACCTCGGTTGACCGACACCGCCAGCACGTCGGACGATTTCGGCCACTCGTTGTCGAGCGCGAAGTAAACGACATCATCGGGCCCGGCCGCAATCAGATGCGCGTCGACGTATTCGTCGGACACGCGGAACTCGACCGGGCCGCCATCTCGTAGATGACGGGTGACAACACGAGTGGTCGGATCGTAACTGACGGGCACACCCGCAGGATCGACCACCAACTCGGTGCAGCGCTCCTGCTCCATCTGCTGCTGCTCCCACCACACCATTCCGCACGTCCGAGCAATCCCCGACGACTCCCACATCACATCGGAGGTCGCGGCGATCGCCGACCAAGTCGCAGCCAACTCGATCGCGATCGGCGTCGTCGTTGAGACCGATTCAGCTGGGACAGGGTCGACGACTGGTGGAGCGACGCTCGTGATCGGAGGGGTCGACGTCGATGCGACGACCGTCGTGGGTATGGACGCTGTCGTGTCGCCGATGATGTCTGAGTCCGTCGCGTTGTCGCGCATCGCAAGCAGCACGACAGCACCAACCGCCAGTGCCGCCACTGCGGCAGCTTCGCCAAGCATGACCCATCGACGCCGGCGGCCACGATCGCGGACGGGCCGAACCGACGACCCGGAACCACTTGCAACGGCCGCGAACGCTGCATCGACATCGATCTGTGCTTCGGCCTCATCGATTGCGTCGCGGGCCAATCGCCGCAACTGTGCTTCAGACACTTCGTGCCTCCTCACCCAATCGTTCCGACAACGTCCGGCGCCCCTTCGACAACAGCGACTTCACCGTGCCAGCGGAGATATCCAACATCGATGCGATCGCATCGATCGACAGATCCTCGCCATAGAACAACGTCACCACCATCCGCTGCCGCATCGGCAACGGAGCAATCAACTCGGCCCACCCGTCCAACAACGGCTCGCCTACCAATATCGGCGACGGCGCCCGCAACCACGCCGTCGACTCGGCATCCGAGGACCGATACCGGTCCACCAGCAAGTTCGCCATCACCCGACACACCCACGCCACGGGACTCTCATGCCCCGACACCGCCGGCCACCGATCCATCGCCCGCGCCATCGCCTCCTGCGCTGCGTCCTGGCCGACTTCGACACTGCCGCTCATCACCGCACCACGGGCAGCCAACCTCGCGAACTCCTCCCGAAAGAAATCCTCGAGACTCAACGCCATAGCCGAAACCTAAACGGGTGCCGACCCCGCAAAGGTTGACGCCGCGGCGAACTGTCACCCAACCGCAACAGTGAACTTCACGTCCGTACCAATGCGCAGCCACATCGATCGCCACGTCGACCAATCTCGAACTGCAGCGGAACGCGGGCTGCTGCGCATGATTTTCTCGTGTCACGTATGGGCCGAGATGCGGTGCGCCGAGCGCCGCTCCCGATGGGATTATGCGGGCTCAACTGTGGCGCAGATGCCTGGCGAGGCGGTGGGGCACTGCATGTTCCGATGGTGGGTCACATTCGATCCGGTGCGGTGACGCCGAGAAGGCCGAGTCCGTTTGCCAGTACCTGTCCTGTTGCGTTGTTGAGGCAGAGACGAGAGCGGTGGAGGTCGGTGATTGGGTCACCGGGCCAGGGCGTCACCCGGCAGGCGTCGTACCACTTGTGGTAGCGCTGAGCGAGTTCCTCCAGGTAGCGAGCGACGCGATGAGGGGCGCGGTACTCGCCAGCTTGGGCGACGACTCGAGGGAAGTCGGCGAGTGCAGCGAGGAGTATGGAGTCTGTTGGGGTGTCGAGGGTGGACGGGTCGAATCCGTCGGCAAGGTCGATTCCAGCGTCTGCTGCGGTGCGTGCCACGCCAGCCGTTCGAGCGTGCGCGTACTGGACGTAGTAGACGGGGTTTTCGTTGGTGGTCTTGGTCAGCAGGTCGAGATCGATGTCGATTTGGGAATCGACCGACGATCGTGCGAGGGCGTATCGAGCAGCATCTGTGCCGACCGAGTCCAGGAGGTCTTCCAGTGTGACGATCGTCCCGGCTCGTTTGCTCATCCGGAGCGCTTGTCCGTTCTTGACGAGGTTGACCATTTGGCCGATGAGGATCTCGAGGTTGACTCCTGGCGTGTCGCCGAAGGCTGCACACATTGCCATCATCCGTCCGACGTATCCGTGGTGGTCGGCTCCCAACATGATGATCACGCGGTCGAACCCTCGCTCGCGCTTGTCGAGGTAGTAGGCGAGGTCGCCGGCGAAGTAGGCGGGCGTACCGTCGCTTCGGATGATCACGCGATCTTGGTCGTCCCCGAGGTCGGTCGAGCGAAGCCACAACGCACCGTCGAGTTCGTAGAGGTGGCCGTTGTCGCGCAGCTTCTGTATTGCTCTGTCGACGGCCCCGGACTGATGGACGGAGTTCTCGTGGAAGTACACGTCGAAGTCGACGCCGAACGCTGCCAGCGATTGCTTGATGTCCTGAAACATCAGGTCCACACCGTGTGAGCGGAAAAGCTCTTGGGCGACGTCTTCGTCGACGTCGTTCAAGTCCTGTCGATGGTGTGCGAGCACTTTGGCGGCGATGTCATCGATGTACTGGCCGACGTACCCGTCCTCGGGAGCCTCCTCTTCTCGTGCCCGCGCGAGGAGTGACCGCGCGAATCGATCGATCTGCGCGCCGTGGTCGTTGAAGTAGTACTCCCGAGTCACATCGAAGCCCGCGGCGGTCAGAATCCGTGCGAGCGAATCGCCAACAGCGGCCCAACGCGTGCCACCAAGGTGAATCGGACCTGTCGGGTTCGCAGAGACGAACTCCAAATTGATTCGCTCCGCCTGCTTCGATTCGGCCCGACCGAACGTTGGACCGGCTTGCACGATTTGCCAGGCCAACCGCCCAGCGGCATCGGACTTCAGCACGATGTTGAGAAACCCCGGCCCGGCCACGTCGACTTGCTCGATTCCTCCAACTCCCTCAAGCAGCCCAGCAAGAATCTGGGCAACGTCGCGTGCAGATCTCCCAGCCTGGTTCGCGAGCTGCAGTGCCACGTTCGTCGTCCAGTCGCCGTGCTCGGCCGACCTTGGCCGCTCAACAGTGACCGCGCTCGGGACCACGACATCGAGCGCGCCCTGAGCCACAGCGGCGCCGACGCACTCCCGGATTACGGCTGCGAGTTCCTCAGGACCCATCGGACCCCGATCGTACCCTTCACCGAAACACCAACTCCTGCGACCAAGTCACGCAACCGGCGGGTCCAACCCACGGGTTCGAGATCCGTGCGCCAGTCGACATTTTGTGACGCGCGACTTGGGCCGAAGTGCGGCGCAGGCCCTGTCCGATCGCCGGTGATTATCCGGACTGCTATCGAGTGGTCTCCCGGGGTGCCCCAGCACTTGTGCGACCACTTGCGTCGAGCGTACATGTCGGGCACAGTCTGGGAGGGTGCCGCCGACGCGCTAACGTTCGGTGCAAGGTCTTCCCGCTGCGGGCTTCTGGAGCATTAACGTCGTCTCATGGACGCCAGCGAGCAGGTCAGCAAAATGCGAGCGGCCCTGTGGGACATGGTTGCCACCCGCCCTGACGGCACGGTGATCCCGCTGCGTCCATCGACCATCACGGACGCAGCCGTATTGAACGAGTTCACGAAGGGACTCGCACCTGCGCTTGATGGGTTCCGGCGCAAAGGTCGTGTCTGGCACCGAACGACTGGAGTGATCGTCACCGGCATTCACGCACGTCGACTACAGGTGTCGTACGGGGTATGCGCGTCGGTCCGGCTCGAACCGTTTGCAGAACTCGTCAACTACAAGGCCGGACCGTACGCACCCCGGGGCAGCGACCCTGAGTGGCGCCTC
>DASQFE010000418.1:0-2341 GCA_035633295.1 Ilumatobacteraceae bacterium
GCGAATGGCTCGTCCGGCCCCGGCTCGCGCCTCGGCCACCGGGTCGGGGTGGTCATCCTGGGCGACGTGAACCAGTGGGTCGAGGTGGGCGTCGGACACTCCAGCGACCCTACGTGCGCCGTGGTTCGTCGGTGAAGTGCGCTCGAGGGGTGGCGGTTGGTTGGGGTTCAGCCGAGCGCCTGGGTGAGGTCGACCCAGAGGTCGTCGACGTTCTCGCAACCGACACTCATCCGAATGAGCGACGGCGGGATGCGTTCCTGGCCGGGGATGACCGCGCGCCGTTCCATCGTGGACTCGACCCCACCGAGGCTGGTTGCATGGTTGATCAACTCGGCGCGTGAGCACACCTCGCTCGCACGCTCGCCACTCCCGGTCGGTTCGAACGACAGCATCGCCCCGAATCCCGTCATGAACGACTTCGCCACGGCGTGGGTCCCATGGCCGGGGAGACCCGGATACAACACCCGCGAGATCTCGGGGTGCCCGTCGAGGCGGGTGGCGAGCTCCATGGCGTTGTCCTGCGCGCGTTCGAGCCGCAAGCTCATGGTGCGGGCGCCTCGGATCGTCAGGAACGCCTCCATCGCACCGATCGTCGCGCCGTGGAGCAGACGACGGCGATGGAACTCGTCGTAGAGCGCGTCGTCGCGGGTGATGAGGGCGCCGGCCAACAGATCGGAGTGTCCACCGATGAACTTGGTCGCCGAGTGCATCACCACGTCGGCGCCGTAGTCGAGTGGCTGCTGATTGAGTGGCGTCGCAAAGGTGCTGTCGACCGCGACAAGCGTGGTGGTCGGACGGGGCGCCCCGCAGATCGTCGGCAGGTCGGCCACGGTCATCAACGGGTTCTCCGGTGACTCGAGCCAGACGAGGTCAGAGCTCTGCAACGCATCGAGCCAGGCCGGAGTGTCGGCCTGGTCGAGGCGGCGAACCGTCCAGCGACCCTGGGCCTCGCCCTCGTCGATGATGCCGGCGACACCGTGGTACGGGTCGGCCGGCACTGCGATGTGCGAGCCCACTGGCAGCCGGTTGAAGACGACGGCAACGGCGGCCATCCCCGATGCGAATGCAAGTGCCCTGCCGCCTTCGAGGCCACCCAGCAACGATTCGAGTGCGTCGGTTGTCGGGGTGCCATCGGTGCGCGAGTACAGACGATCATCGGGCAGGTAGAAGTTCGAGGCGAACACCGGCGGCACATTGAGCGGCTCGCCTGCCATCCGGTTGCGGCCACCCGCGATCAGCCAGGTCTCGGTACTCCAGTCACCCATTCCGATCACGCTACTGCTGGCACCGGACTGGACGTCAGGGCGGCCATCGCACGGAGATACCGTCTCCCGGGTGACCGAGGACACGAGCGCCACCGTCGCCGACGCCGAGACCCGGGCCGGGGGCAGACGGGGCGTGCACGTTGTCGTGATCGGTGCGGGGTTCGGTGGCATCCGAGTGGCGAGGGGTCTCAGCGAACTCGATCCCCGCCGGGACGGCGTCGAGTGCGAGGTCGCCGTCACGCTCATCGATGCGAACAACTTTCACACCTTCCAACCGCTGCTGTATCAGGTGGCCACAGCCGGCCTCGACAGCGACGACGTCTGTTTCCCGGTGCGGGCGATCGTTCGCAAGCATCGTTCGACTCGATTCGTACTCGGTTCGGTGCGGGCTGTCGATCTCGCCGCACGAACCGTGACGCTCGATGACGAACGGTGCATCGAGTACGACTATCTCGTCGTCGCGGCCGGGAGCGTCAGCACGAACTTCGGGATCGCCGGCGTCGACGCCCACACCTTCGCGTTGAAGACGATTCACGACGCTCTCGCAATCCGGGACCACCTTGTGGCCAGGTTCGAGGCGGCCAGCAGTCGCCCATCGGGAACGGTCGACCTCGGCATGATCGTTGTCGGTGGAGGGCCGACGGGTGTCGAGATGGCCGGCAGTCTGCGAGAGCTCATCGACAAGGTCCTCCGCAGGGACTTCCCCGAGTTCGCCGACGACCGAGTGCCCATCACGCTCATCGAGGCCGCCGACCGAGTGCTCGGACCGTTCCATCCATCGTTGTCGGAGCGGGCTCGACGGTCGTTGGTTCGTCGCGGTGTCGACGTCGAGACCGGTACTGGCGTGGATCACGTCGAGCACGAGACGGTCGTCCTCGCCGATGGTCGACGGCTCACCGCCGGCACGATCGTGTGGGCGACGGGGGTCAAGGCCAATCCGGTCGCATCGCTCCTCGGTGTCGAGCTCGGTCGTGGAGACCGGATACCGGTGGGAGCCGACCTGTCGCTCGCCGATCACCCCGAGGTGTTCGCGATCGGCGACATCGCGCTCTCGCCCACTGCCGACGGCAGGCCAT
>DASQFE010000419.1:0-3024 GCA_035633295.1 Ilumatobacteraceae bacterium
GTTGTTCCCTCCGGTGACGAGCGATCTGCTGACGTTCTACCTCGCCCTGTGAGCCGGCCGACTACTCCACGTGCGCCAACAGGTCGGCGCGATTGTTGCGCACGTTGTTGACGTCGGTCGACACCTCGTGCATCACCAGCAGGTCGTCGTCGCAACCAACGAGCAGCGCGCCGAGCGCATCGAGATCGTCGTTGGCCGGGTCGAGCCAGGTGGCCCACTGATTCGACGGCAAGATGACCGGCATCCGATCGTGGACCGGTTCCATCGTGTGATTGGCCGCAGTCGTGATGACAGTGGCGCTGTGGAGGAAGCGACCATCCGGATCGTCGGGGTCCTTCCACCGTGTCCAGAGCCCGGCCACAGCAAGTGGATCGCCATCGGCTCGATGAATGAACATCGGATGCTTGAGCAGCTTGCCCTTGGCGTTCACCGGACCTCCCTCGACGCCGGCCTTCCACTCGTAGAACCCGTCCATCGGCACGATGCAGCGTTTCGTACGGAACAGGCTCTTGAACGACGGCTTCTCGGCGAGTGTCTCGGCGCGGGCATTGATCATCTTCGAGCCGATCTTGCGGTCCTTGGCCCAACTCGGCACGAGGCCCCAGTGGAATGCATCGAGGCGGGCGGTGCCGTCACCGGTACCGACGACGGCGTAGATGTCCTGCGTCGGCGCCACGTTGTAGTTCTCGCCGAGCGACTCGGCGACCACCTCGGTGGGCAGCACCGTGTCGAAGTATGCGGCGACCCGATCGGGGCTGCCGGCTGAGACAAATCGTCCGCACATGTCGTGCAGGTTACGTCTCGGTGACACGACGGCGCGTCGGCGCCGGGTTGGCTGTGGAGTGCCAGAATGGACTCATGACGGATCTCATCGAGCGATGCGCCGACCTGCCCCGCCGATCGTTCTCCACCGGCGACGTGGTCGTCGAGCAGGGCACCCCGTTCGGTTCGATCGTGATCCTGGTCGAGGGGTCGGTGTCGATCGAACGTGACGGCGTGACGCTGGCGATGCTCGACACTCCCGGCGCTGTGCTCGGTGAGATGTCGACTGTGCTCGGGCGACCGTCGACGGCCACGGTGCGAGCACTGTCCGACTGCACGGTGCTGCAGGCCGACGACGGAGCGACGTTCCTGCGCGAGCGTCCCGACGTACTCCTCGACGTGGCGAAGGCATTGGCGACGCGGCTCGACAACCTCACCGGCCATCTGACTGATGTGAAGCGGCAGTACGGCGGCGACTCCGGACACCTCGGCATGCTCGACGACGTGCTCAGCACGCTGATGCATCATCAGACCAAAGCGGTGACCCCGGGCTCGGCCCGAATGCCCGACCTCGACTACTGAACGAGCCCGAACTCCATCCCGACAAGTTCGCGGTCGGGCAGTGCGACCCACTCGGCGGTGGAATCGTCGAGGTCGATCACGATGTGGGCCGGCATCGGCCCCGGCTGATGGCCGGCGTTGACGAGCCAGGTCGATCCCCGCCGGTCGACCCAACCCCCACCGGCAACCCAGGGCGCCTGATGGATGTGGCCACAGATCACCAGATCGGGCTGCCACCGGTCGATCCATGCGGCAAGGTCGGGGTCTGGATACGCCCTGGATCCCGCTTGGCAGAGGGGCGAGTCGGCCGGCGGTGAGTGGTAGACCCAGATCCAACGAGCCGGACGATCGACAGCAGCGGCTGCCAGCTGATCCTCGACGAGTTGCCGGGTCTGAGGGCCGTCCCACCAGGGACACACCGTGAAGCGAACTCCGTCGAAGTCGGTCGATTGGCCGTCGACGACGAGTCGATCAGATGCCAGACCCCGCAGCCATTCGGTGGCCTGCTCGCCCGTCGGCCCGGGGCCGTCGAGATCGTGATTGCCCGACGATGCGAGCACCAGCGCCGCCTCCGACAGTCGTTGCAGGTACTTGGAGACCACCACGATCTGCACTTCGAGCGGTGCGGCCCCCACCACTTGCAAGTGGTCACCGGGGATGACGACCACGTCGACGTCGCCGGCCTGCTCGACGAGCCAGTCGAGCTGAGGCAGGCGATAGTGCAGGTCTGCCGTACAGAGGAGCTTCATGTGGTCAGGCTCAGACCGGAACAGCACCGCGGTAGAGCGCTGCGAAGTTGGAGCTGTAGAACCCGTCGAGCGTGGTGTGGTCGATTCCGTCCAGCGTGGCCTCGAACCGCCCGATCGGGTCCTTCGTGCCTTCGGGGTGCGGGTAGTCGGAGGAGAACATGAACAGATCGGCGCCGGCCTGTTCGAGCATCCAGCCGACCGGTTCGCCGGCGAACGGCGTGAAGCGAAGGTGCTCGTGCACGTACTCGCTCGGCAGCTTCGTGAGGTCACGCAACGGCGCTTCGCTCTTGGCGAACTGCATGGCCCGATCGAGGCGTCGGATCCACGGCACCACCCACATCGCGCCTTCCTCCACGGACGCACCGCGCAGGCCGGGGAACTGCTCGAACATCCCGTCAAGCAGCATCGCTGCCCAGAACACCTCGGGACGCTGGTGAATCGCCATGAAGTCCTTGGCTCGTACGTTCTCGCCACCACCGAGGAAATCGGTCACCGTGTGGCCGTTGTCGTGGAATCCAGGCCGCACCGGTCGGCCACCGCCACCGATGTGGCTGACCACGGGAACGTTCTCCGCTTCGAGCATCGCCCACAGCAGGTGATGATCGGGGTGCGTGGGCGACACCACGCCGCGTGGCAGGTCGGTGGGCACCATCACGGCCCGGCACCCCTCGGTGATCGCCCGTCGTGCGCACTCGACGGTGCGGGTCGGATCGCCCCATGGCACGGAGGCAACAGCGAGCATGCGGGCATCGTCGGCACAGAACGCCGCCATCGCCCGGTTCAGTGCATCGGACCCGCCATACAGCAGGTCGAGATCGCTGCCGGCGAACTGCGTGGCCGCAAACGTCGGAAAGACGAGTTGTGCGGCAAAGCCCAACTGATCGAGCACGAACGAACGCTCCGTCGAGTCGAAAGCTCCAACGGCACCCCACCCCTTCGAACGCAGGAGCTC
>DASQFE010000420.1:0-1882 GCA_035633295.1 Ilumatobacteraceae bacterium
AGAGCGGGCCCTCAATGAGAATCGATTCGTACCACCCAAATGAGATTCGCAGGTCAGGCCACGCGACTCAGCGCCACGCTCCGAGGCGCGTCCGGTTGGCGTCCCCCTATCGGACGCCCGTGGTAGCCCGCGAATATCGGGTGCGCTGCTTGGGCCTGGCACTGAGGCGGTCTCCAGGCCCATGCGCGTGGGATTTCGGGCGGCGAAGTGTTCGGCGTTCACAGCGTCGACCGCTGCGCTCGGCGGCGTTGAGTCGTCATCCGCCATGATGGGAGGGGGTCCGGCTTCGACCGTGGACCCTGAAGGGAACTGCTGCGAGGCGACGAGAGCAGGTTCATGACCGCTCAGTCGTTGGGAATCTCCTGCAGGCAGGTAGACACGGGACGTCAAATCACACCCACAGTAGGACCGATGATTCACAGCGATATCCCCACCCGCCCGCAGATCGATCAGCTCTTGAACGTTCGCCACCCGGCAAGCGTGTCGTTGTATTTGCCAACGGGTCGTTCGACGCTCGCGGCGCAGCAGGATCGAGTTGTGCTGTCGAACCTCCGAGAGCTGGTGCGGTCCAAGCTCGAGGCAGCGGGCGCTGACGCTGAAGATGTCGCCGCTCTCGACGAGAGCATCGAGGCGATCGCCGACGATGACGACTTCTGGACACGCCAGGCGGACAGTCTGGCCGTGTTCCTGACGCCGAATACCGAGCAGACGTTCCGACTGCCGAACCAGCTGAGTCAATCCGTCGAAGTGTCCGATCGGTTCCATGTCTCGCCTCTCATGCGGGCGGTCACGTTTCCGCAGGCCGCTCACGTGCTTGCCTTGTCGAAAGGCGCAGTTCGGCTCCTCGAGATCGGCCCTGACGGTGCGCCGGAGGAGATCAGCGTTGCCGACATGCCCCGCGACGCTTGGGACCCGAGGTCGAACAAGGTGTTCAAGGCCCGCGACCGGGTCTACGTGCGACAGGTTGATCATGCAGTCCGCTCCGTGCTCAACCACTCGGACCTGCCGCTCATCATTGCCGCCACCGAGGGCATCGACGCGTTGTACCGCACCGTCAACACGTACCCCCATCTCGTCGACACTCGGTGGCCCGGCAACCCTGAGGAACTGACCGACGCCGAACTGGCCTCGAACGTACGCACCATTCTCGATGCGGTGTACGCCGCCGAACTCGACGACCTCGCCACGTTGTTCGACGTCCGTGTCTCTCAAGGCCGTGCGGCCACGGACGTCTCCGATGTCGCCCGCCTTGCGACGATGGGCGCTGTCGACACCGTCTTCGTCGACTTCGAGGCGGAGCTCCCCGGATCGATCGACGAGCTGTCCGGCTCTGTCACGTTCGCGAACGGGACCTCAGCTGAGAGCTACGGCGTCATCGATGAGATCGCTCGGCGTGTGCACCTGGCTGGTGGTCGAGTACTTGCTGTGCGCAGCGATGATGTCCCTCAGGACGGGTCTGTCGCTGCGATTCTCCGCTACGCCCCCTGACATCTCGACGCTGACCGAGCGAACCTCATCGAGCGGCCACACCACGCTGCTGCGGTGCGGCCCGGGAATCGTCAGTGGAGTGGAGTGGCCTGAACGCGTCGACGAGGATGCTGGCTCGGTCGGCATTCAGCGCGCGGACCAGGAGGTGATCGCCACCCCGACGGCGGCCAGTGCGGTGATGGCGAGCGCGAGGTGTTCGAAGATCGAGTTGGTCAGGACGTCACTGGGCAGGAGTGGAGCGGCCAGCGAGGTCCACGCCACGACCAGCGCGGTGAAGCCGAGCACTGCCACTGCGATTCGCGAAGCGGCGCGGGCGTTGCGCGGGATGCGATGACGCAGCAGCGCCGTCACGGCCAGCATGATGAGCCCGACCGTGGTGATCGCGAGGTTGATC
>DASQFE010000421.1:0-5521 GCA_035633295.1 Ilumatobacteraceae bacterium
CCGATCCTGCGCCCGAACGTGGCGCGCTGTCGAGAGGTTTCTCAGAGTGGGCCCGAGATGCCACCATCCTTGCGGACCCGCCAGAAGTGGATCGCCATGAAGATGACGATCACGAACGGCAGGAACAACACGTGCAACACATACCATCGCAGCAGCGTGTTGGGGCCGATCTCCTTGCCATCGAGGAGGACGAATCTCACCTCGTCACCGAACACCGGGGTGTAGCCGGCCATGTTGCCGCCGACGGTGACGGCCCACAGCGCAAGCTGATCCCACGGGAGCAGGTACCCCGTGAACGACAGCCCGATCGTGAGGGCGAGCAGGATCACGCCGATCACCCAGTTGAACTCCCGTGGTGCCTTGTAGGCGCCGTGGTAGAAGACGCGAGCCATGTGCAGGAATACGGTCAGGACCATGAGGTGCGCGCCCCATCGGTGCATGTTGCGCACCAGGAATCCGAACGTGACCGAGGTCTGCAGGTTCTGGATGTCAGTCCATGCCGCGGTGGTCTCGGGTCGATAGAAGAACATCAGGAAGATGCCCGTCACAGTGAGATGGATGAACAGGAAGAAGCTGAGCCCACCGAGGCACAGCGTGTAGCTGACCTTCACGGCGTGGCGCTTCACCTTCACCGGGTGCAGGTGGTAGAGCACCGAGTTCATGATGACGTAGCTGCGGTTACGCGGGCTGTCGGTGTAACCCTTACGGAAGATCGAACCCGGCCGGAAGATCGAACTCCAGGCCTGGCTGCCCTGCACCGCACCGACCGTGGAGTTCACACGGTCCTTCGCAATCGGTCGTGATCGGCCGTCGAGGTCGTCTCGTGTTCTCACCATGCGTTGGTCTCCAGTACTCGAGTACTCAGAACAGACGAACGAAACGCTGCCCCGGGTGACACGGTGTCGACGGAACTGATGGCTTCGAATGGCATGATGCAAGCGTGTTCGAAGCCGCAGGTTCGATGCTGCCGGCGGCGCTGGGGATTGCACTCAGCCCGTTCCCCGTGATCGGCATCGTGTTGGTGCTGATCTCCCCGAACGGTCGGACCAAGGGTGTCGCGTTCACAGCGGGGTGGTTGGCGTCGCTCTCGCTGCTCACGGCAGTGGTGCTGCTTGCCTTCGAACAGATCCAGGATTCGGATGGTTCACGTACCGCTGTCGACTGGGTGCGGGTGGTCGTCGGTGTTGCGCTCCTGTTGGCAGCCGGCCGGAAGTGGCGGACGCGTCCTCGCCGTGGCGCCCAAGCAGAACTTCCGGCGTGGATGTCGAGAGTCAGCGAACTGTCCGTTCGTCGTGCGGCGCGCATGGGCGCATTGCTCGGTGGGGTCAATCCGAAGAACGTCGTGTTCACGATTGCGGCCGGCTCTTCGATCGCCGAACTGGTGGATGACGGCGTCAATGAGATCGCCGCGGCAGCGCTCTTCGTTGGGTTGTCGTCGATCACGGTGGTTGGAGCAACGGCGCTGCAGTTGTTCGCAGGGAACCGAGGCGGTGGTGCGCTGACGGCAGTAGGTGACTTCATGGTCCGCTACGCGAATGCGATCACGATGGTCATGTTCGTAGCCTTGGGCGGGATGATCCTCGGCGATGGCATCGCCGGCCTGACTGCCTGATCTCTCCCACGTAGTGGCGTCAGCCGTTCACGCTAGGGGAGCCGGCAGATGGTGCGTTCACGGTCGACGATCGCGTGAGCAGCCCGGCGACGAGGATCGCGGAGCGTCGGTCAGCGCAGCGTCCGGATGAACAATGCGCGAGCAGCTTCATCGAATCGAGGGTGCGTGGGTTCGATCACGATCGTCGAATTCTCCGTCTGGAGGATGCAGGTCACCCAGAAGTTGTGGTGCGCACGGGTTCGGTAGGCGACCGCAGCGACGACGATCAAGAGACCGAACGCGGCGAGCGCAGCGGTTCCCGTCGCGACACCGATCGCGCAGAGTGTGACACCGGCCGCGAGCGCCGACATCGCCGCCACGTCGCGGAACCGCCACATCTTCCAAACCCGGGCGGTGATGGGCAACGCAACAGCACAGTGCCCGTGTCGAAGCAGGCGTTGGGCGACCATCGCAAAGGCCGGCACACCGAGTAGCCACCGCGGGCCGCCCCATTGTGTGGCGGTCAACCGAACTGCTCGCGTCGTCACCGCTCCGGACAACACACAGCATTCGGGGAAGATCCCCGCGACCTGATCAGCGACGCGCAGGACCGACCGTGCCATGCCCGCTCCCGCCTGAGACCGGTGTCTCGGGTTCACCCACCGGTGCTCGGAGCCCGGCCCACAGCGAGACCGCAGCGAGGATTGGGATCGAGATGAGCGAACCGACCAGCCCGATCTGGTCGATGGTCTCGAGCCCGTCGAGATGACCGACGTGATAGCCGAAGTGGAACACACCCTGGATCAGCCACGCGATCGCCATGATCGTCATCGCTTCGCGACGCCACACCGACCACGCCGTCGCAACGATGAGCGCAAGGAACAGCACGCCGACATCACGCACCAGGTGCTCGTCGTAGGCGCCACCCTCCGCCGCCACCCAGCCACGACCGAGCGGGAAGTCGTCGAACCACGACTCGGGCGCGAACGTGGCCTGGATCGCCGTGGGCAGCATGAACAACGCGATCAACGCCAGAGACACTCGTTGGATTCGGTCGCGACTCATGCGGTGACTCCCCTTTCGTCGAACCCGCCGATCCGATCGAGGATTGATCGGCTCAGAGCACGCGCTGCCGGCGCAGTGACTTCATTGCAAAGTAGCCGAAGCACGGCGGGATGTAGAACGTGATGATGCGGTAGCACATGGCCGCGCCCATCGCGCTGGCGCTGTCGACGCCGATGGCGGTGTACCCGGCGGTCAGCGCGGCAACGGTGACCCCGACACCGCCCGGAACGGGCATGAGCCCGCTGAACAGAGCCACGCACACGTTCACGAGGACTACGTCGGCGAAGCCAACGTCCTGTCCGAACGCCACCAGGATCGTGTAACTGGTCAGCGAGAACAGCAACTGCACGAGCAAGTTCGCCAGCACCACCGAGATGAGACGCCGCGGCGAAGTGAGCAGCGGCCCGACTTTCCCCCACGTGGTCTTGAGCACGTTGACGACCGGATCACGGAACTTCGGAGTGAATGCAACGACGGCAAGGGCGACAACCAGTATCGCAACAGCGATCAGCACGAGACTCCAGTTGAAGTCGGGCGCCGACGCGCTGATGTTCAAGTTCAGGCTGCCGAGCCCGAACCCGATGATCACGACGAGCAACGTGATCTGAGCGACAAACCCGGACACGCTGTCGAGCCCGCTGACTGCGATGGCCATCGTCCGGTCGAGGCCGTTGCGCTGGAAGAAGCGGATGTTGACTGCGACACGGGCCGCGGTCGACGGCACGGCGAGGTTGACGAAGGTGATCGCGAACTCGAGCAACGTCAGCCGTCCGTACGGGACCGGAATGGGTGCGGCCTGCGACACGCTGAACGCTCCGGCGAAGCGAGGGGTCTGGCCCACAATCAGCGCCAGGATGAGGATCGGCACGCTCGCTCCCGCGACTTCGTCGATGATCGACTGGAGACCGACTTGCTGGATCGCGCCGACGATCGTGTAGAAGACGATGCCCAACAGGACCCACATCAGGACGTTGCCGACGGAGAATCGACGGATCGCCTGAAGGTCCTGCTCCTCGGCGCCGACCGCAGTGATCGTTGCTTTGCGAAGGTCGTCGATGTCGACATCGGCGTCGTCGGCCTGACGGCGTAGTGCGGGCAGCATGGCGGCTGGTTGCACGAAGGTCGTGGTCGCCGCCAGACGCTTGGCGCCGAGAGCAGCTACGGCCGCGGCAATCGCACGCTCGGCGTCGACGACGACCGCAGTCGACGTCAGGAGCTGCGCTTCGTCGAGTCGGCGTGAGGTCTCGTTCCAGTCGATCGATGCGCGATCGAACTCCCCGAAGTAGATGCCGCCATCGGCCACCTGAAGATGGCCCGGAGTGATGCCCCCGTGGCAAATTCCGGCATCGTGCAGCCGCGCCAGCGATGTCCAAGCGCTCGCCAGCAGTTCGTCTTCGACCTCTGCACCGTCTACCTGCGCATCGTCAGCTCCGAACGCCGGGCCGACGCGTTCCACGACGAAGAGTGCGTTGCTGCGCTGATCCATCGCTGCGGCCACGAGGGGAGTGACCAGCGCCCCCTCGCGTTGGGCGTACAGCGTCAGGTACGCCTGGTGCTCGATCTGGTGACGGCGATTGACGGTGACGTTGCGGCCCCCGGAACGGTAAAAGATGAGCCGCCACATCTTGACGAAGAACTGGCTGTCCCACGAGTCGCGTCCGTGAACGTGGACGTCGAGTAGGCGATCGTCGGGGGTACGAGCACGGGCGACGATGACGCCGTTACGTACGTCGACCTTGGTTGGTTGCGCATCGACGCCGATCGACCGCAGCGCTGCACCGAGGTCGTGCAGCGTCATCGTTCCGTCCGGCGAACCGAACACGAGGTGGACGAGCGCACCGGCGGCCCATCCGATTGCCAGTGCACACAAGCCAGCACCCGGTTGCGTGACGCCGATGACGAGGCTGGCCAACCACGCCGTGCCGATCAGCCATCGACCGAACGTGCGCAGCGGACTGACGAAGTACGGGCTCGCGACGGCGACGGTTGCGGCGCCGGCTGCGAGGGCGAGGGATGGGAATGCGGCGGCTCCGTCGGCGGCGCCGATGCTGTCGGTGAGCGCCGGTACCTCACCGTCGACGAGCCGGCCGATGAGCACGACCCCGCCGGTGGCGATGGCGATGCTGGCGGCCCAGTCGCGCAGCAGCCCCCACCGGCGTCGGGCGAGTGCCAGCACGCCCACGACGAGCACCCAGATCTGGACGAAGTCGTATGCAATCTTCCAGAACAGGTCGAGGAGCCCCGGAAGGTTCGTCAACCAGTCGGCGAAGCTTCGCTCGAAATCACCCGGGTCGTCGACGGCGCTCGCAGTGACGGTGAGAATCACGAGCGACAGCACCAGCAGCACGACATCGGTCGGGCGCCGGAACCGCTGCGGGTCGGACGGAACTGCGAACGCACGGGTGGTCAGGCGCCCCGAACCGAGGTCGGACAGCTTGATCGGGGGGTGCGCACTGTCAGCTTCGCTTCGAGGAGTGCTCATGGCTGAGGCGACCAATCGAATGTTCGGATGAATCGACGGTAGCCGTCGGTCATTCCTCCGGAAGGGATTCCCGTTGGCGAGCGTGTCGAATCGGTACACCTCGTTCTAAGTTGTCGTCGAACCTCTCGAAAGGACGACATGAGCACCTCCCCGAACCAACTGATCGAGCCGACGTTCTGGCGCCAGCCGCTCGCCGACCGCATGGCGCAGTTCGCCGACCTGCGCGAGCAGGGCTCGATCCTGCCCATCGAGGTGCACAACCCGATGACCGAGTCGACCGAGGTGTTCCATGCGCTGACTCGCTACGACGAAGTCGTCCAGGTGAGCAAGCGACCCGACGAGTTCTGCTCAGGGAAGGGCGCAGTCTCGATCTTCGACATGCC
>DASQFE010000422.1:0-9878 GCA_035633295.1 Ilumatobacteraceae bacterium
GTCATCAGGCCCGTGATCAGGTCGGCGGTCGACCATTCGCGACCATAGGTGGATCGCTCGAAGTTGGCGAGTCGCTGACGCACGTGGACGGCTCGGACTGTGGCCTCGGAAATCTCCATGACGAGCAGTCTTGCCGCGACGCGGCAGGCCGCCGGGCCGGAGTTGGTTGGCAGGTTGCGCGCTCGTCGCCTATGCGCTGGCTGACTCGTCGGACCACTGGCCGTGACGCATGAGAGTTCGGCCGGAGACCTCATTGACACTGCTCCACGCTCGAATGATTCGTGGCTCGAGACTGAGGAGTGACCACTCACCGGGCTCGTCGGCCGGGTTCCAGCCGACCCGTTCGACATATCGTGCGGCCGTTTCGGGGTCGGCGCTCGCGAAGTCGACGACCTCGACATCGGCATCGATGAGAACGACATCTTCAGCGCTGTCGAGCGAGGCCTTGCATTTTCCAGTCGCGGCAGCGTTGCGAGCCGTCGGCGTGACGGATGGGGTCGCAACGAGTATGTGGAGGCCGTCCCATGCCAGCGAGAGTGGAACCAAGTGCGGCCGGCCGTCGGCGGACGCCGTCGCGATCCACACGTTGGCATCTCTTTCGAGACGTAGCAGGGCATCGGCCTTCCGCTGTGAAGCGCTTCGCATTGCGTGAACGTACTACGGGCTGCCAGAGCCACATCCGGGCGGTCTCGACGGATCGTTGTGATCCGGCGCGTCACCGAAGTGCCGATCGGAGGCACTCGATAACGCGCGCCCGGTAACCCGGTTGCGCCGCACCAGCTCGCGCCGCATAGCGGCCCAACCGTGACACGAGATAATCCCGGCCGCGATCCGAGGACGGTGACCGCCGGTGGTCGCGTAATGAACGGCCTCTCGACGCCGTCGACCTGACCGAGTGCGCCGGCAGTGCAGTGCTCTGCGGAGCCTTTCGGCTCGTGGTTATGGGCGTCGTCTCAGCCGGAAGGGCTGTGATCGACTCAAGCATCCCGACGTCGCGGAACCGGGGAGACATCAGACCGTCCCTTGGATCCTTCTGGTGCTGGCCGTTGCCTTCGAAGTGGAGATGGCCGCTGCGGAATTTGTTTCGCCGAGCGTGTCAGCGTTCTTCGGGGCGGCGGACGTGACACCTGTGGTCATGGCCATTAACCGACGCCCACAGGGGCCGCGCTCGATGGTTCTCTTCCTGCCGGCCTTCTACCTACTCGTTCCAGGAGCGACCGGACTGATCGACGTGACCGAGAGCGTGAGTTCAGGGGTCTCGGGCGGAGACCTCACCCCGACGATGGTGACTGTGGTGGCAATCGCACTGGGTGTGCTCTTCGCAACCGCAGCAGTCGACGCGGTGATCGAGATGCGCAACGCATGGCGCCGTCGCCCGGCGAGGTGATGTGCGCCAGGTGTAGCTGGGATTGGTTGCGGCGGGCAGTACCGGGATTGGCGGGCCAACGAGGGCGTGTCGGCGACGTGGAGGATCACAACGCAATGGCTTCGGTCGAGTTCGGTGGCGTTCAGAGTTTCCAGATGGCTGGAACGAGGATCACGGCGATGACGAAGTACCAGGCCAGGACGACGACGCCGAGTTTCCAGTAGTCGTTGAACCGGTACCCGCCGGGCTCCATCACCATGAGGTTCGCCGGGGTAGCGACGGGGGTGAGCAACGCAGCAGCGGCGGCAACGTTGAGGCTCATGAGGACTGGTGCTGCCGCGACGTCCAACTCCGCGGCCGCGGAGAGTGCGATGGGGATCATGATCAACGCGGTCGCCATGTTGCTGATCAGTTGGCCGAGGGTTGCGGTGAGCACAAAGATGCCGATCAGCAGCGGATACGGGCCGGCATCGCCGACGACGTCGACGAGCGCGTTTGCCAGATCGTCGGCCGCACCAGTGACTCGCATTGCCGTCGACAGTGGGATCATTCCGGCGACGAGGATGACGGTCGTCCAGCCGATCGCACGGTAGGCCTGATCGACCGTCAGTACCCGCAGCAGGATGAGTGCGCAGGCCGCTCCGAGACCGGCCACCGCCGGTGGGAGTGCGTTGGTCGCCAGGAGGAGAATCATCACAGCGAGCACCGCTATGGACTCCTTGGCGCCGATTCCCAACGGCACCACTTGGCGGCGGACGACGTCTGGTTGGTCGACGACCAGGACACCGTCGTCGGCTTCGATCTGCGTGCTCAGGGCCTGCCAGGTTCCGCGAACGAGCAGGGTGTCGCCAACGGCGATGCGTGCCGCCGGGTCGTCGACCCTGCGTTCGTCGCGCAGGATTGCGACGATGACGAGGTCACCGCTGTCGGTGCGCATGCCGGGGTAGACGCGCTGCCCGACCAGTGGTGAACGCGGCGGAACGACTACTTCGGAGGCACCGAACTTGCGGGTGAACAACCGGTCGAAGTTCTCACCGTCGATTCGGTACTGGTGCGTGAGTGTCGCTTCCAGGTCGGAGAGATCGGCCGGCATACGCGCCGCGTTGCGTTGCGGCAGCAACTTGGGTCCGAGCACGACGATGATGACGATGGTGCCGACGAGCAGTGGAATGCCGGTGAGCGCGAACTCGAAAAATCCGAACTGTCCGACGCCGGCGTCGTCGGCGGCCTCGGACACGATGACGCTGACGGGGCTGCCGGTGAGTGCGAGCAGCGCGCCGGCGTGGGCGGCAAAGGCGAGTGGGATGAGGAGTTGCGACGTGTTCTGGCCGACTCGCACGGCAATGATCACCACCACCGGCACGAGCGCCGCGACCGACGCGTTCGGAGTGATGAGTGCGGTCAGGAGGCCCGACACGATCATCATGTACACCACGATCCGAGTGCGGCCCGTCCCGGCGCGGTCGATCAGTTGTTGACCGACCCATGTGGTGACTCCGGTGGCGTCGAGCGACTCGCTCACGACGAACAACGCCGCGATGAACAACACGGTCGGGTCACCGAAGCCGGCGGTGGCCTGATCGAGGTCGAGGACCCCGGTCGCCCAGAGCGACAAGGCGGTTCCGACCGCGATGATCGCAACCGGGACACGATTCGTGACGAAGAGCACCACGATCACGCCGAGCGTGATGAACGTGATCGTGCTGTCGGTCATGGTCCGAACCTATTCCGCGACGCTCGCCACGGGCCGAGGCTGCGGGTCGGTGCGACGAGGAGCGAATTCGACGGTCATCCAGATGTCGTACGGCAGCGCACTCAGGTGATCGGTGAGCGCCGTGCGTACCTGATGTTGCTGCGCCACGGTCATGTCGGGATCGACGATCGCGTCGACCTCGACGTACAGCTTCGGACCGACCTTGCTCATGAGGACCGTGGGTGCGTCGAGACCGAATCGTGCCTGCACGTCGGCGACGGCGTCAAGCACCGGCTGTTGGATCTCCCGCGATGGAGCCCCCTCGAGGAGTTCGATGATCGTCACCCGAACCATCCTGATCGGCGCCGGGATGAACACGGCGCACGTGATCAACACCATGATCGGGTCGATGTACGGCACTGCGCCGTCCAGCGAGGTCCCCGAAATCACAGCCATGAGGGTGAATCCGGCGATCATCCCCAGTCCACGCAACGCACCAATCCGCCACGCGGTCGACTCGGCAGTCAGGACGTCGGAGTTGTTGGCGACGGCCCTCGCCCGCAACCACAACCATGTCACGAACGAACCAACGGTCGCCAACACGCTGTAGACGATCGCCCAGCCCGCATCGACCCGGCTTCCACCATCGCGGATGGTGAGGCACGCATCGAATGCGGCGTAGCCGAGTGTTACGAGCAGTACGAAGCCCTGCACACCGATGACGAGTGGTGTCAGCGACTCCCGCCCGTAGGGGTACCGGTGACTCGATTCGGCCTGGGCGAGACCCGAGGCCATCAGCAACAGCCATGACACGAGCAGGCCGAGTACGGCGTAGACGCCGTCGAGCAGGATCATCTGGGATTGGCTGACGACACCCCAGAACAGGCCGACCGCTCCCAGGATCGAAGTGATCGCCATCGACCACAGCAGCGCGTGCCGCTCGACGGCAACGTCAGCAGCTGCCATCACGTACCGATCGGTCGATGGGCAACGACATCTCAGTCCGTTCGGGGGGTGGCCAGCGTGAGGCCCTCTTCGTCTTCGGGTGTGAGATCCGGTTCTCGGAAGTCGGGCATCTTGCCGGCGGGTACGAGTGCGAGCAGCGCCAGCGCGGCGAGGAACATGAGTGTGGTCCGCAGCGCTCGCAGGCGGGCGTCCTCGTAGATCTCCACGGCCGCGTCGGCCTCGGCGGGGGTGGCGCCCTTCTCTTCGAGGGTTGCAACGAGTTGGTCGCTGGTGATGAATTGGGTGTTGTCGAAGTTGACCTGCTCCACGAGTTCGGGAGAGAACGCCGGTGAGTTCAGGGCGTTCTGCGCGACGATCACCCCCAGCAGCGACACCGCAATGGCGGTGCCGAGTGCGATGCCGATCGAGCCGGAGATGTTGTGGGTGAGCCCCCGGAACGCTCCGACGTCGCCGGCGAGTTCCTTCGGGTTCGACATCAGGAGTTTGTTGAACACGAGGGCGACGATGCATCCCTGCGCGAGCCCGAGCGTGACGAGCCCGATGACGACCGCCACCTGGCTCCAGTCGTTGCGGATCGTGAACGCCAGCAGGGTGAGTGCGAGGAACACGACGACGAACGCCACGCGGGTGATGTTTGCGGGGCTGACCCGGGGATAGAGACGTGACACCTGGGTGTTGGCCACGAAGATGGACAGCGTGTACGGCACGATCGACAACGAGGTCTGGAATCCGTCGAGGCCCTGTACGACCTGCATGTAGAGCGGCAGCAGGAAGCTCGTTGCGGTGCCGATGAAAAGCATCAGCGACATGCAGGCGACGATCGATCGTTCGCGACTCGAGCGCAAGACGTCGAGTGAGAAGAGCACGGGCTTGCCGTCGTCCATCCGTCGCCGTGTCGACCGGAAGAACGCCTGAACCAGCACGACGCCGACGATCAGTAGGAACGGTACGGGCGACAACCCAGCGATGTCGAAGGGCGCCTGCTCGCTCGCCTGGAAGAACCCCCATGCGTTCAAGAAGCTGAACGCGGCCGAGATCAAGATGATGCCGACCGACGAGAGCGCAGCGCCACGCCAGTCGATGACCACTTCGGGGTGTGGGTCGATTGGTGCGAGCCGACCGATGAGCAACAAGTTGACGATGCCGATCACCGAGAGCAGCACGAACGACCAGCGCCATCCGACCGTCGACGCGAGTGCTCCCGCCAACAGCAGCGAGACGACTTGTGCGAGCGGGATCGCCGAGGCGAGGAAGCCGACCGCCTGACCCTGCTGCTTGCCCTGATAGTTGCGGACAATGACGACTGTCATCGCCGGTGCAGCAAGGGCCATCATGGCGCCACTGAATGCCTGAACGGCGAAAAGCATCCAACCCTGATTGGTCAGCGAGATCGTGATCGCCGCGACGGTGGGGCCGATCATGCCGATGTGCAATGCCTTGCGGGGGCCGATCTTCGCGCCGACTCGAGCACCGAGCAGCACGAACCCCGCCATGGCGAACGTGCCCGTCGTGAGGGCCAACCCGACCGACGTGGCGGGAATACCGAGATCGTTGACGAGGCCTTCGATCGACACGTTGAACGCGTTGAACGACAGCTGGATCTGACAGAGCATGATGACGGCGAGCGGGAACCACGAGGCTCGGACAACTGCAGCAGGAGAGGGGCTGTTCGTCATGGGCGGATTATGGTGCAAAACGCAGCATGTGTCTCGCACCAACAGGTGATTCCCGAGGGTGTGTTGCGCTGAGACGCCCCCCACGCTCCCTCTCGGAGACGGACAAGGAGTTGCCATGACCCGTGCCATCCCTGTTGCCGACGACTTCGATCCGGTTCCATCACTCACGACGGTCCCCGCGATCACCGTCGATATAGCGCCCGTAGCGCCTGCGGGCATCGATCTGCTGGTCCGGTTGGTCAGCACGCACGATGACGCGCCGTTCGGGTACGACACCGCGGCGTTGCGTCGCGCCGGGTTCACAGCGACCACCGGTTCGTCGCACGTCGTGGCCGGTGATCCGGCGACGGTGATCGTCGGAACCGGCGACGGTGCCCTCGATCTCGCGTCGGCGCGCGACGTCGGCGCGGCGATCGCGCACGCAGTTCCCGCAGCAACCTCGGTGGCGATCGAAACAGGCGACATCGATGCCGAAGTGGCGCAGGGCCTCATCGAGGGCATCATCCTCGCCCGATACTCGTGGGATGCGCTACGGGCCGAGCCGGCGAGGACGCAGGTCGAAGCGATCACGCTCGTGTCGTCATCGGATGCTGTTGCCGCCGGCGCTCGGCGAGGGCACCTCAAAGCCTTTGCGACAGCTGTCTCACGAGATCTCGCGAACACACCGCCGGCACATCTCACGGCGGTGCGTTGGGCGAACATCGCCGAGCGTGTCGCTGCGTCGTTCGGTCTCGGCGTGGAGGTCCACGATCGTGACTGGCTGCTCGCCGAACGTTGTGGCGGCATCATCGCCGTCAACGGTGGCAGCGACGAGGAACCACGCCTGATCACGCTGACCTACCAACCCGACGAGGCCGTTGCGAACGGGCGCCACGTGGTGTTGGTCGGCAAGGGACTGACCTACGACTCCGGTGGTCTCGCCATCAAACCCGGCGACGTGGTCCACGCCATGATGAAGAACGACATGGCCGGTGCGGGCGCGGTGTTCGCAGCAATGCTCGTGTTGCGCGACCTGCAGGTGCCGACCAAGGTGACCGCCCACCTCATGTGCACCGACAACATGCCATCGGGCACAGCGATGAAGATGGGTGACGTCATCACCCACCGTGACGGCACCACCGTCGAAGTGCTCAACACCGACGCCGAAGGCCGGCTCGTGATGGCCGACGCCATCGTGATGGGCACCGAGATCGATCCGGATGCAATCATCGACGTCGCCACGCTCACCGGTGCGTGCATGCGCGCGCTCGGAACCGACATCGCCGGTGTGATGGGCACCGATCAGGCGCTCGTCGACCTCATCCGGTCGGCGGGCGACTCAACCGGCGAGCCGGTCTGGCAACTCCCGATGGGCGCCAACTATCGAGCAGAGCTCGACTCCGACGTCGCGGACATGAGGAACCTCGGTGGCATCAACGCCGGTGCCTCGACTGCGGCGGAGTTCCTGGCCCACTTCGCCAACGGCGTGCCCTGGGCACACATCGACATCGCCGGCGTCGCTGCAACCGTCGGTCCCAAGGGTTGGAAGACCCGCGGCATGAGCGGCTTCGGCGCCCGGCTCCTCATCGACGTCCTCGAACAATTCGACCGAGCGGTCTGATCGGGAAGACGGCGCCAATGCCCGACGGAACACCCCAGGCGCGCACCGAACCATCGTCGCATCGGCTACCGCGCCACACTCTGACACGCATCACCGCATTCCAACAGCCCCGATGAGCGAGTGATCAGTGGCCGACGCGTCCCCGTCGATGAGGCGCGACGCCGGCATGCACCGCTGGCAGCGCATGTTCAGCGTGCTGGGGCTGTTCGGTCCTGCACGACGTAGGCGAGGAGTGCCACCGGGAAGAAGAAAAGACTGAGGATGAAGAATCCGATGAAGCTGTGTCCTTTTCGAGCAGCGACTCGTGCCCTCCAGCATCGTCCGACAACCCGTTGCTTCTGGTGAACCACTGGGTGTCACGCTCACCCGCCGACCCTGAAGTCGCACGACTGGCAAACGCAGCAAAGGTGCTGCAGCAACGGGTTGCCACGTGCGCCGAAAATCGTTCCATGCGTCCCAATGTGCTCGCGGTCGATTTCTCGTCCGTCGGAGATCTCTTCGAGGTCACCGACCAACTGCTCGATGAGGCGGTGGATGCCAGAGATGGAGACAAAGGCTAGATGTCGCTGGCTTCGTGGGATTTCAGCCGTCGAACACGCCGGTCCGTTCGCGGACGTGATGACCAGCGTCTCAGGACCAGCTCACGGTGACATCGAGAGCGCTAGCGTTCGGTGAGCGGTCGAGTGCCGCTCGTGGTGTGGTCGCCGATACCGGCAGAGGGGGCTGAACATGAGGATCATCGGCAACGTGTTGTGGCTGGTGTTGTGCGGTTGGGGCTTGGCACTGGGATGGTTGTTCTGGGCCTTGATCCTGGCGATCACGATCGTCGGGCTGCCGTTCGCGCGCCAGTGCGTGAAGCTGGCGAGCTTCTCCCTGTGGCCGTTCGGACGCACTGTCGTGCGCGACCCGGAAGCCTCCAAACTCGGGGTGATCGGTGCGATCCTGTGGCTCATCCCGGGCGTGCTCCTGGCGATCGGCTACGTGGTCGGCGGCATCCTGCTGTGCGTCACGATCATCGGCATTCCGTTCGGCATCCAGTCGATCAAGATGGCCGGTCTCGCGTTGGCGCCGTTCGGCAAGCGAGTCATCCACAGCGACGACCTCACACATTTTTATACCGGCGCTGGCGCATCGGTGTGATGATGCGGTCGCCGATTTCGATCGGGAGACAGCGAGCTGTGTGTGCGAAGGACTGTTCAAGACAGCAGACGCAACCGGGCAGATTTTCTCGCACCGGTCGACTTCATCGTGGTCGAGTTCCCCGACGGGATCGTGAGGGCGGGCGGCTTTGCGCAACTCCTCGACCTGGCAGATCGACAGGTCATCCGAGTCCTCGACGTCGAGTGACATGGAACCGCTTGGTATCACCAGCCCGATAATCCGTTCGAGGTCCCTCGGTGACCCGCATGCTTCGGCTCAACCGTGACACGAGATAATGCCGGCCGGCGATGCGAGGACGGTGACCGTCGGTGGTCGCGCTATGAGCGGCCTCTCGGCGCCGTCGGCCTGACCGAGTGCGCCGGATACCGAGTGTGCGATGGCGCGATCTTGGCCGGGATTATCGCGTGGGTGGGCAGGAACGGTCCACCAATCGGATGGGCCGGTCGTTGCGGTCGGTCGTGGGTTCTCGCAGGGCATCATCGGGTGGCGGGTGAGTATCGGAGCGGCCGGCGACCACCGGGACCCCCGCTCAGGTTGCAGTGGGCGGGCGCGAGCTCGCCACCGACCCGACCGGCCGCGACGGCAACTTGGAATGGCTCGAGGCGTTGGCCGCGAGCACCTCGCTCACTTCTCGGCTCTCGTCGTCGGGTTCGTCGGAGTTGGCGTCCTCGCTCTTCGTTGACGAGCAACTGGTCTCGGAGCGGCAACTGGCCACCGCAGTCGTGCTCGGGGTGGTAGCGCCGGCGTTGCTGCTCCTCAACCTCCGCGAGGTGCTGCGCGACTGAGGTCAGTTGGCACGCGGATCACGAGTGCATTGGGCAGCACCCCGACCTTCAGTCCGCTTCCGGGCGTGACCAGGTCGCCATCGATCTGGCGTTTGCGGACGTGGCCGGTTGAGATCATGACTTCGGATCCGCGAAACCGGATCCGCGAAGGATCGGTGTCTTGGCCGGTGCGCGTGATGATGCCAGCGGTCGTGCGGATCCAGTCGGCCGGCGAGGTGGGGTCGATGACGAGCACGTCGAGCAGTCCATCGTCGGGTCGGGCTTCGGGCACGAGCATCAGTCCGGCCACGAGCATCCCGACGTTGGCGACCAGCACCGTGCGCCCGGCCAGCCGGTGTTCAGGGCCTCCGTCGACCGAGATGCGCAACGACATCGGCTTCGAGCGCAGCCCCAGCGCACCCTCGATCGCGTACGCGCCCCAGCCCAGCCGGCGCTTGCGGGCTTCGGGCGCCGCCATCATCTCGGCGTCCCATCCCGCACCCGACATCACCGCGCTCACCCGCCGCTCACCACGACCGAGGTCGACGTCGAGCAGGTCGATGGTCCGATCGTCGCCGGTGAACGCGACGGCGGCCGCGCCGGCCAGGTCGAGCGGAATACCGAGGTTGCGGGCGAGGAGGTTGCCGGTACC
>DASQFE010000423.1:0-3293 GCA_035633295.1 Ilumatobacteraceae bacterium
CGCTGACAGTGCACCAACTGTCGTTCGAAGGTCCCGATGGTTACTCCTCAGCGGGCGGTCTCGGTGTCCGTGTCACCGGGCTTGCGAATGCACTCGCCGCGACCGGGGTGGCCACCGACCTCTACTTCGTCGGTGATCCCGATCTCCCCGCAATCGAGCTGCGGAACCGAGTGACGCTTCGACGGTGGTGTCAGCACATCTCCCGGCACGCCCGGGCGGGGGTCTATGACGCCGGAGAGGACAAGATCGCCGATCTGTGTACCTGGTGGCCGGCGCACGTTGCCGATCGTGTTCATGCTGATGCTGCTGCGGGCATCCACACCATCGTGCTGGCAGAGGATTGGCACACGGTGTGGCCGCTGATCGGGCTCCACCACGAACTCGAGCGCAGGGGTCTCCGCAGTGCAGCCACCTTGGCGTGGACCGCCAACAATCGCTTCGGATTCGATCGCATCGACTTCGGCCAACTGGCACAGGCCGCAACGATCCTCACGATCTCGCGGGCGATGAAGCATCTGATGTGGAACTCAGGTGTCAATCCGTTGGTCGTCCCGAACGGCATCCCCGATGACGTGTTCACCCCAATCGACGATGTCACACAACAGATGTGGGCCGAGAGCTTCGCCGACCGCACCACGCTGGCGAAGGTCGGCCGATGGGACCCCGACAAGCGGTGGCACATGGCCATCGGCACCGTCGCCACGCTGCGGAATCGTGGCGAGCGTGCGATACTCCTCGCACGCGGCTGGGACGGGAACGCGGCCGCCGCGACGCACTACGCAGAACTCAGGCAACACGCAGCTGCGATCGGTCTGGAATGGACGACCTGTGACGGACCCGTCCGCAGTGGAGACGAACTCGCGCATGCCTTGAGCGCATCTCTTCCGCCGCAATCCGGGATCGTGGAGCTCACGCAATCGATTGCCGGTGCCACCCTGCAATCGTTCTACGCCGGCACGTCCGCGGTGCTCGCAAACAGCGGCTTCGAACCGTTCGGCCTGGTCGGTCTCGAAGCCATGGCTGCCGGCGCGCTCGTCATCACCGGAGCGACCGGCGAGGACTACGTCGAGTCCTACGTCAACGGATTCGCACTCGACACCGACGCCCCGCAGGAGATCGTGCGCGCCATCGACTGGACGCGCCGGCAACCGCATCGGACCGCATCCATCCGCTCTGCAGCGATCGCCACCGCTGACCGCTACCGCTGGCCGCAGATGGTCGAACGCATCTGGCTGGCCCTGGACCTTCCCGCAGTCACTCGCTGACCGGTGGCCGCACCCGGCCTTCAGGCGCGGCGGAGCAAGAGGTCGGCAACCAGCCCGGTCCAACCGGTCTGGTGCGAGGCGCCGAGCCCGGCGCCCGAGTCGCCGTGGAAGTACTCGTGGAATGGCACCATTGCGTTCCACTGCGGATCGCTGTGGAACTTCTCGTACTGACCGTGCACCGGTCGGCGGCCGTCGGCGCCAGATCGGAAGGTCGCGACCAGTCGGTCGGCAATTTCACTCGCGACGTCGGGGAGCGTGCGCTGCACACCGCTGCCGACCGGATGCTCGACACTGAAGTCGTCGCCGAAGAAGCGACCGTAGGCACGAAGCGCGTCGACGACGAGCGCATTGACGGGGAACCACACCGGGCCGCGCCAGTTGGAGTTGCCGCCGAACAGGCCCGTCGTGCCCTCGGCGGGGGCGTAATCGACGCTCAACTGCATCCCGGCCAGCTCGATCATGAATGGGTGTTCGCGATGCATCGCTGAAACCGATCGGACACCGAACGGCGAGAGCATTTCCGACTCGTCGAGTAACCGCTCGAGCAGCCGCCCCAGCCGGTCAGGGCCGACGAGCGCGAGCAACATTCCCGTGGATCCATCGCGCACGTGCGACTGGCCAATGTGGTGCGCGAAATGGGGCTGGTGCTCGATGAACCATGCGAGCTGTGCGGCGAATCGAGGCAGCTTCTTCAGGGTGTCGGCCCCGAGCGTGGTCACCGCACACATCGGGAGGAGCCCGACCATCGAGCGCACTCGCAACGGAGTCCGGTCGTTGCCGAGGCGCAACACATCGTAGTAGAAGCCGTCCTCATCGTCCCAGAGGCCCCGCTCGTGGATCGCTGTGGCGATGTACGCGAAGTGCTCGAGGAACTTCGTACACATGTCTTCGTAGGCCGGTGAGCGTTCAGTGAGCACGAGTGCGATCTCGAGCATGTTCAGCGAATACAACGCCATCCATCCGGTTGCATCTGACTGCTCGAGGCGCCCCTCGACCGGCAGTGGTGCCGAACGATCGATCGGACCGATGTTGTCCATCCCGAGGAATCCACCCTCGAACACATTGTCACCGCCAGCATCCTTGCGATTCACCCACCAGGTGAAGTTGAGGAGCAGCTTGTGGAAGATTCGCTCGAGAAAGACCAGGTCAGGGGTGCCCGTGCGCTCGGCATCGATCGCGAACACCCGCAAGGCGGCCCAGGCGTGTACTGGCGGGTTGACGTCGCCGAAGGCCCACTCGTACGCAGGCAGCTGGCCACTGGGGTGCATGTACCACTCACGGCACATGAGCAAGAGCTGATCCTTCGCAAACCCCGCGTCGACATGAGCGATGGCAACACACTGGAAGGCCAGATCCCACGTCGCGAACCACGGGTACTCCCAGGTGTCACAGACGGTGAGCACGTCGGCGTTGTTGAGGTGGCGCCATTCACGATTGCGGCCGGACTTGCGGCTCTCAGGGGGCGGTGGTCCCGCGGGGTCTCCGTCGAGCCATTCCTCGACGTCGAAGTGGAACCACTGTTTGGTCCACATCATCCCACCGAGTGCCTGCCTGGCGATCATCTGGGCTTCTGCGTCGAGTGCGCCGAGCAGATCGTCGTAGAACTCGTCGGCCTCGTTGCGCCGTTGCTTCACGGCAGTGACGAAGGATCGGGTCAGGCTGCCGCCCTCGGGTGCAAGGCGCAGGCGGATCTCGACGGTCTCGCCGGCCGCCACCTCCAACACATAATGCAGCGCGGCCTTGGTGCCCACGCCGTCGGGGTTCAGCGTGTCCGCACCATCAACCACGTGATCGTTGATCGCGTCCTTGGGATGCGCTGTGGTCGCCTCAGCGCCCCACAGGCGCGGTGCGTTCGACTCGTTGTCGCACACCAACGAGCGCGGCGAGCCGTCACCGACCAGCGTCATCGTTCCGAGCGACGCGTGCTCGGCGACCAGCGATGCTCCGGTGGCCGTGATCGAAGGCTTGGCCGCATCGTTCCCCCACGACCACGTGTTGCGGAACCAGATCGTCGGCAGTGCATGCAGC
>DASQFE010000424.1:0-3080 GCA_035633295.1 Ilumatobacteraceae bacterium
ATCGACCACCTGAAACCAAGCCCCATAACGCCGGGCAAAATTCGCACCCCGACACCCACATATCCGGCGAAGTCGGTCGCCTCTTCGACCCGGAGGGGCACCGCATAATCTCGACCGGCGATCCGCAGTCTCCAACGCGCAGCGCGGGGCGCGCCACCACACTCGACGTGGCCCGATCACGTCGCCCGGAGGCACGACACTTGACACGATCACCCCAGATAGAACGCCAGATCGTGTGGTCGCGAACGACGGGCAACGTCGCTGCCGCTCACGATTGACAGTTGCTTCAACGGCAGGCCGGCTACAGCGCTGTGCCCGCGAGCGGAACCGACTGCGAGCGCGCCGGACGGGCCGGACGAGCCTTGGTCGAGGAGGCCGCGAGGCCCTCACCCTTCTTCGCCCGATCGCACGACGGCTGGACACGATCACCCCTGGTAGAGCCCCAGATCGTGTCTGCAATTGCTTGTGGAGCCTGCCGGTTCGGCCGCGCCGCCGTCGAGATGCAGAGTGCTTCAATGTGAGCTCGCCCTCGTAGTGGGCCCAGTCCGGGGGCTGCTCTGGGCCTGTGGCGGGGCTCGCGGTCCCGTGTCGAGCTCGGTGGCCTCGTCTGCGTGTCGTTTGGGGCAGTTCGCCTCGCCAGATCGGGTGTCGTCGGAGGCCGGCTTCGGGGGTAGTGCGCGCGGGCGGTGGGAGGGCATACACCTTTGCAGGTTCCCCTGAACGGGGAACCTGGCCGCCTCGGCGGCGCCCTGTGAACCCTCAACCCGGCGCACCGAACTACGCTTGGCCGCATGTCGAGCACGTGGGCAGTCGAAGACGGCAAAGCCGTTTGGGACGGCCGACGACTCGACGAATGGGCCGACGTCATCGTCGCCGACCTCGTGACCGAGTTCGATCCAGCCGCAGTCTGGCTCTATGGCTCCGTCGCCCGCGGCGATGACGATGGCGACAGCGACATCGACCTGCTCGTCGTGCTCGACACCTACGAACCCCGAGACGCGATCAACCTCAAGACCCGGGCGTTCAAGGGTTCAGCATCGAGCGCTCCGTTCGACGTGTCGTTCACCGATCCCGATCGATACGTGAGCCGCAGCCAGATCCCCGGCACGATCGAACGGGCCACCGTCCTCGACGGGCGATGCCTGTATCGACGTGACTGAGTCCTCCGATTCGTCGGCCGCGACCGCGCGCAGCTGGCTTGCGAAGGCCAACGACGACCTCACCATCGCCGAACTCGTCCTGAGCTCCGATGTCGGAGTCGAGTGGGCAGCATGCTTCCACGCGCAACAAGCATCTGAGAAGGCCGTCAAGGCGGTCCTCATCCACTCCGGTGTCGACTTCCCCAAGTCGCATCGACTCGACCGTCTTGCGGGCCTCCTACCGGCATCGAGTGAACCCCGCTTCGACATTGCCGCGCTCGCCGAACTTGCACCATGGGCCGTCGCCGGTCGGTACCCAGAGGACATCCCAAATCCGACCGCTGCACAAGCACGTCACATCGTCGAGCTTGCTCAGGAAGCGGTTCGACGGGCGCAGGAACTCGTCGCTGCCGAGTGAGCCGATCGGGTCGTCAGGTTTCCCGTTCAGGGAAACCTGCAAAGGTGTATGCCCTCTCACCACCCCCGCGCACGACCCCCTGACCCGACCTGCGACGAGACACGACCTGGCGAGGCAGACCTCTCCGAACCACGCCCGGACCTCACGCGAGCCGCGCGGAGCTCTCGACCCGCAAGGCCACCGCCGACCGGACCACACAGCCGATCCCGGCCGCCCAACCGAGGCGCATCTTCTCCCGACCCGGAACCTCGGCTCAGAGCTCGGTCTCCCTCGACCAACGCAAAGACCGATCGGAGTGACGGCCACTCCTTGTCACGAGGCGCGTCGTGCGATGCCTTTACGGGGGTACGCGCTTCATCACCACGAACGAGGTCCCGACATGTCCAAGCCCTACACAGCCGAGCCCCGCACCATCACCGTCGCTCAGGCCGCGACCGTCCTCGGCATCTCACGAACCACCGCCTACGAGTGCGTCCGTGCTGGGTCGATCCCATCACTCCACCTCGGAGGACGGATCATCGTCCCGATGCAGGCCATCGAAGCGATGCTCGAGCGCGCCTCGCGCCTCCCGGAAATCGACGACACTTCCGACGAGGTAGCCAGCGCGTCGGCGAGGGCGTTGTGATCACACGTCAGTCGAACATCATCGACTCAACTGCGGCGGCCGCTTCACGCGAGATGCCCGGCGTAACGTGCGAGTAGAGATCGAGTGTGATGGCGATCGACGAGTGCCCGAGGCGCTCGGACACAACCTTTGGGTGGACGCCCGCCTTCAAAGAGAGCGTGGCGTTGGTGTGCCTCAGGTCGTGGAGCCGGATGCGCGGTACGTCGGCCCTCTCGACCAAGTCGTTGAAATGACGTGAGAACCAATCCGGGTTCACGGGAGCGCCGGTGACGCTGCGGAAGACCAGGTCGTTGTCGATCTCCCACCCCGGTCCGGCAGCCAGCCGCTCCTCGGCCTGGAGTTGCCGCTGCTGACGCAGCGCTTTGGTGGTCGTGTCGTGGACGTAGACCGTGCGCCGACTCCCCGAGGTTTTGGGCTGACCGATCACGATCTTGCCGTCGACCATCGACACCGTCTGCACGATCGCAATCTGCGACGAGTCGAGGTCGACGTCACTCCACCGAAGCCCGAGAGCCTCCCCTCGTCGCATTCCCGTGGTGGCGAGGATCGTGAAGGCATATCGCAAACGCGAGTGCGCTGCCGACTCGATGAAGGTTTTGAGCTGGTCGGAACTCCACGTCTGCATCTCCGGTCGCGACGCGGCGGGGCCACGGGCGGCTGCGGCAGCGTTGCGCGACACCAGGCCAAGCCGCTCAGCGTCGGCAAGCGCCTTGCGGAGGACGACGTGCGTGTTCTTCACCGTCTTGGGAGAGAGCGGCTCGCCGGCGCGTCCGCCGTGGTCGAGCAAACCGGCGTAGACCTTCTCGATCTGGAGCGGCGTCAGTGCTTGGAGCTTGCAGCCACCGAGGTGCTTCTTGAGACGCTTCGTGGCGATGACGTACGAGTAGTGACTGCTCGG
>DASQFE010000425.1:0-3119 GCA_035633295.1 Ilumatobacteraceae bacterium
GATGAGTGTGGTGGTCATGGTGTGCCTCTCTTTCGGTTCGGTTCGGATCGGGATGTCAGAGCGGAAAGGTGTGTCGGAGAATGCCGCTCGCAGTGGTCCGCTCGGCGAGGGTGCGGACGAAGTCGACGACGCTGATATGGACTTCCTCGCCGCCGGCCCCCTGCACGAAGGTACCGCCCGCTGGACCATCGAGGACGAGGGCGAACGGCTCGCCGTGGGTGGCGGCCCATTCGGCGATGATGTCAGCGAGGATGCGGCCGTCGTGGACTGAGTCGTGGTCAGGTTCCACGGCGATGGCGTGGGCGATGTCGATGCGGTGAGCCCACACGTCACGGGTGAAGCCGATGTCGAACAGATACGACAAAGGCTGGCGTCCGACGGGTTCGGGCAGATTCAACAGCTTCAGGCCGGCGATCGGCCGGGGCATCTTGGCGCGCGACTTCAGCGCCTTGGCCGACACCGTGGCCCACTCGGAGATCAGTTGCTCGGTCGTCGACGAGGCGCGCTCGCGGACCTGTAGCTCGTTCATTCCGTCCCACCAGAAGGGCGAATCGAGTTCCTTGCAGATCGGCTTGCCGGCCCGCTTCTGACGGACGAACTCACGCGGCGATGCCTGACTTGCAGCGGAGCCGACGAGGTGGGCTGCCATCGCACGGACGTCCCACAGGGTGCATTCGGTCGGCGTGCTCCATTGCGTTGGGCTCAGCGATTCCATCAACTCGGCGAACTTCCGGTTCTCGATGGCGGTGATCTGCATTGCTTCGTCGTGATCGATACGGGTGATCGAGGTGACGTCGACGGTTGCGGTTGGGGTCTGATTCACTTGTTCACTCTCCTGGTCGTGGCTGGTTTCTTCGTTGGACGAGCGGAGCGTCGGTCGACGTCGGCGACGAGCACCTCGACGACGCGGCGGGAAAGGAGCACCCATCGATCGCCGCCGGGATCGTTCGCCACCTGCTGATGGGCCAGTCCTGACACGATCGCCGAGAAGAAATCGACGTCGCCCGGGCCGTCCACGCGTGCGGCGCGCAGCCGTTCGGTCATGAGGTCGACGAACTGCCGGGCCGGCTCCATCGCTGCAGCAGACGGTTCAAAGCCGGGGATCGTGCGTTGGAAGAGCAATTGGTGGCGAACGCTGTCCTCGCTCGAGAACCGGACGAGATCCTCGACGACGGCGACGAGTTCGTCCCGAGGATCTTCGAGGGGCTCGCGTACCCGATAGCGATCGAGTAATTGTCGTTGGCCGTCTTCGAACATCGCGTCGTAGAGGTCGAGCTTCGACTCGAAGTACGCATACAGCGAGGGCTGGCGGAGATCGACGCTGTCAGCGAGGTCGCGAAGCGAGATGCCAGCGAGACCGTCGCGTCGGGCCAGCGACCACGCATTGTCGATGATCCGGGAGCGTTTGGCCATGTGACGCTGACCGCGCCGGTCCGGTGAGACCGCTGGCTCCTTCTCGTTGGCGGGCGTATGTCTATCAGTCATAGATTATCTATGGGTGATAGTGTTACTTGGACAGCGAAAAGTCAAGAAGGTTCTGCAGGTAGCGACGAAGCGCCCGATTGCGTAGCGAGCGGACCCGCCCCTCGGCAGCCCAAGCATCGCGGTGCACAGTCACGGGCCGCGACGTGTCCGATACAGGGTCCTCAACCGGACGCTTCGTCTCGATGGGCATTTGCCGGGTGGGCCGATCGGGCTCCGAGGTCCCATACATCGCGGGCGGTGCAGCGCGGCGCCGGTCGACCTGGTCTGCGATTGCTACATCGACAAGACGACCACCCGTCAACCGCCGGCGGGGTGTGCCCTCTCGGCCTGGCCACGGATGTCGGCGCCGCGACGTTCGTCGCTGGTAGGTCGAATGTCTTGACAAGATCCATGGGGCGAGGGACGATCTGTAGCGAAGATTTGTGGGAGCAGGCGTCTTGGACGAGACACACCAACACTTTCCGAGCCGCTCGCAGCTGACGCATCGCACGTACGGGATCGTGCTCGCTGGCGGGCGAGGCAGTCGCCTTCACCAGCTCACCGACTGGCGAGCCAAGCCGGCGGTTCCGTTCGCGGGCAAGCTGAAGATCGTCGACTTCGCGCTGAGCAACTGCGTCAACTCTGACATCCGTCGCATCGGCGTGCTCACGCAGTACAAGGCACAGAGTCTGATCCGACACATCGAGCGGGGCTGGGGCTTTCTGGCCACGTCGCTCGGTGAGTTCGTCGATGTTGTTCCCGCCCAGCAACAGCATGGTGAGGTCTGGTACTCCGGCACGGCCGACGCGGTCTGGCAGAACATGGGCATGGTCCAACAGGAACGGCCCGACCATGTGCTCATCCTCGGGGGCGATCACGTGTACAAGATGGATTACGCAGTAATGCTCGAGGAGCACGTCGCGAGCGGCGCTCGGCTGTCGGTGGCGTGCGTCGAGGTGCCGCGCGAGCAGTCGATCGAGTTCGGGGTGATGGCGGTCGACGACCACGACCGCATCACCGAGTTCAGCGAAAAGCAACCTGACGCGCCCACCATTCCCGGTCGGCCGACACATGTTCTGGCCAGCATGGGCATCTACGCCTTCGACACAGACTTCCTCGTCGAGCTGCTCTCGGACGACGCCCGGGATCCGGTGTCGAGTCACGACTTCGGTCGCGACGTCATCCCGGCTGCGATCAGACGCGAACCGGTGCACGCCCATCGCTTTGCGCGCAGTTGCGTGAACATGGTGGGCGACGAGCCGTACTGGCGCGATGTGGGGACCGTCGATGCCTACTGGGATGCGCACATGGACCTCACCCATGTGGTCCCCGACCTGAACCTGTACGACGACAGTTGGCCGATCCTCAGTCTGCAGCCTCAGCTGGCACCGGCGAAATTCGTGTTCGACGAGGACGGCCGGCGCGGGTCCGCGGTCGACTCGCTCGTGTCGAGTGGCTGCATCGTCAGCGGCGCCGACGTGCGGCGCTCGGTGCTGTTCTCGAAGGTGCTTCTCGACCAGGGGACCGTGATCGAGGAGTCGCTGGTACTTCCCTACGCAACGATCGGCCGAGACGTGACAGTGCGGAGGTCGGTGGTGGACAAGTATTGCCATTTGCCCGACGGGTTCAGCGTCGGCATCGATCTCGACGCCGAC
>DASQFE010000426.1:0-8296 GCA_035633295.1 Ilumatobacteraceae bacterium
GTCGGGCTCGGCGCCACGGTCGTCCACGAGAAGCACGAGTACGGCATGGTGTGGACCACACTCGCCGACCCCGAAGGCAACGAGTTCTGCGTGGCCGCCCACTGAACACCTCAGGTGGTCGGAGACCGCTACGGTGCCGCGACGCGCCCACCGTCGGGCAGGATCACCTCCCTGGCAGTCGGATCCCACGTGGTACCGCTCTGCCCCAAAACCCGATGCGTCGGCCAGAGAAGTTCGTCAACGCAACGCCTGCAGGATCGGTTCGAAGTTGTCGAGTTCTCGTACGGCGAAGTAATTGATCCCCCATCGTTCGTTGCAGCTCGCCAGGTGCGAGACGATCTCGTCGACCGTGCCGATCCACAGGTACGGCGTCGACGCCGCATCGTCCATCGACAAGCCGTCGACCCGCTCGCACACCTCAGCCAGCGCCGCCTCGCGGTCGTCGGTGATCTGCACGACCTGCACCATCGAGTTGAACTCGATGTCGCCGAATCGTGCTCCGGCACCCACCCGCACCTGCTCGATCTGTTCGTCGATGCGCTCGGTCGACCACTTCACCTCGTGACTGTGGCCGTCCTCACGGGTGCGGCCGAGGCCCTGCAGGCCGACGATGTCGGCGTGCCCGCCGGCGTGGCCGAGCAGCGCTGCACCGTTGCCGCCGACCAGGATCGGGAGATGATCTTGCTCGGCCCGGTCGATGCGGGCCCGTGTGATCCGATGGTGCTCGCCGTCATGGTCGACCGACTTGCCGTCGAGGAGGTCACGGATGATCTCGACACTCTCGGCCAGACGATGCTTGCGGTCAGGCGCCGTCGATCGTTCGATGCCGGTGGCGTCGTACGCGGCGGGTGTGTGCCCGGCCCCCAAGCCCAGCTCGAATCGACCGCCGGAGAGCCGGTCGATCGTGGACGTCTCCCATGCAAGCTGCACCGGGTTGCGCATGTCGTTGTTCAGCACCAGCGAGCCGAGACGGATACGACTGGTGACTGCGGCGATCGCAGACAGCGTCGGCATCGGCGCCCAGCCCGGCCCGACGTGGTCGGCTGCCAGCACGATGTCGAAACCCAACTCTTCGGCACGGACCGCCGCGGCGACCGGGTCGCCTTCGAGACGCGCAGACAGCTGGTACCCGATCCGCAGTGGCCGTGTCATGGTGTCACGTTAGGCCCGGCACGGTGTGACAGTTCCGCGCAGGGAAGCGCAGGGACGGTGGTGGCGCGCACCGGTGCTATTCCCCGACGTCGCCGGCGGCGCGTGTGAAGAAGAGTTGCAACTCGAGTTCACCGACGTCGTCGACGCTCACGACGATGGCGGCCGTCGGGGTGTCGATGTCGTAGTCGGCGAACGCCACCGTGGCGCGCCCCACGACAGCGATCGTGTCGCCGACGAGCGTTGCTTCGAGCGGCACCGTGATGGTGTTGGTGACGCCGTGGAGCGTCAGTTCGCCGACGGCGTCGACGGTGATGGTCTCGCCGATCGACGGGACCGTGCCGAGGTCGATCGGCCCGGTCAACTCGAACGTCGCGTCGGGAAAGGTGTCGGTCTCGAGCGCCTGGGTGCGCAGCGTGCTGTCGCGGCCGCTGCTGTCACTTTCGAGTCGAGTGAAGTCGGCGAGCAGATCAACGGCGAGGATCTTCGTTCCGGCGATCTCGAGCCGACCGCTCACACCCGGGGTTCGGCCGACGACGGTGTTGGTGCCGATGCTGGCGAGTTCCTCGGTGACCCGGTAGCCGACGTACGAGCGGTCGTCGAACGGGTAGTCGGACGTCCCGACGCCGTTGTCGACGGTCCACACGCCGTCGACGGGCGCAGGCCCAACGCCATCGGTGGGGGCGGAGCCCGGCGGGATCGATCCCGTGTCGTCGCCGAGGGCGGCGATGGCGGCGTCGGTCGTGGCCGCATCAGGGGCATCATCTCGCACGAGGAAGAACCAGACGCCGAACACGGCGACCAGGACCCCAAGCCCGCCGGCGCCGATCAGGATCTTGGTACGACGGCTCATGGAGCGTTCGGTACGACCGGTCGGGTGACGATCTGCGAGTAGCACATCTCGTCCTCGGTGCCTTCTGCCCACATCACGTACTTCGGCTCGGCGCCGTGCGGGGCAACGGCACGATCCCAGGTGCACTCGACTCGGATGGTGTCGCCCACCACCAACACGACGTCCTCGATCGGGGAGTAGTTCAGTTGCCAGTCGAAGTCCCACTTGGGAATGTCGAGCAACACCTTCTCGCCGGCGGTCCCCGGGTTCAGCACCATCCGGTACGCGGATCCCAGTTCGTGCATGTGACCCCACACCGACACGATCTGGCCCGGGAACGCGGGCAGGTCGCAGGTCGCCGTGACGACACCGTCGATCATGCCCGCGAAGTCTTGCGGGGTCCTGCCGCACTGCTGCAAGAGGCCGTCGGCGATCCCACCTCCTCCCCGAAGCGCTCGGGCCGCTGCTGCGCGGTCGCACAGCGGCCCCGACTGATCCGACGAGCAGGGGATCTCTGCGGGCCCGAGGTACAAGGTGAGGTCGATCGGGTCGAGCGAACCGCCGGCAGCAGCGAGCACGCCCGGGCTCGCGAAGTCGAGGACCACCGATGACTCGTCGGGTTCGAGCGAGTCCCAGACGGGTTCGTAGTGGTAGTGGATCTGTGCGATGAGGAAGTCGCCGGCTTGCATCGGCAGGCCGGTGTCCGCAGGCAGGATCGTCGGCTCCTGCCCGGGCGCCCAGCTCATGATCTGCTGGACCGAGTCGGTGTTCGAGCCACTGCCGACGAGTCCGCCACACTCCCAGCCGATGGCGGGATCGGCGGCGTCGATGCCTTCGAAGGCGTCGCGTGTCGCTGCCTGCGCCCGGAACAGCAGGGCATGGTGGACGACCTCGGTCCGGTCGGCTTCGAGACCGAATCCCTGGAGGTACTGCTCCGATTCGAGTCCAGGGTCGTAGATCTGGCAGCGGTAGTCGTCGCGGTTGGCCGTCGAACCCTTGTAGGGCGCTCCGGTCATCACGATGTCGCGTTCGATCGACACCAACGAGCGCTCGGTCGCGACGATCGCAGTGTCCGGCGCAACATCGAGGCCAGCGCCCTCCTCGAACCAATCGAGCATCCTCGTGCGCTGCTGAGCGCTCAGGCGCCGATCGTCGTGGAACGCCAGGTCACCGTCGGCGGCCGGCCACGGCGGCATGTAGCCGATGTCGGTCGCGGAGGCAATGTACAGGGCGTTGTCCTGCGCGTCCTGTGCCGTGTCGAGAACGAAGTGAGCAGCGCCAGGTCCGCCCGATGCGTGGCACGACGCGCAACTGTCCTGCAGGATCGGCATCACCTCCTCGCTGAAGGAGATGCCCTGGATCAGCGGCGGTTCGGTGTTGTCGGTGTTGTCGGTGTTGTCGGTGTTGTCGGTGCTCGACGGCACGACTGCCGACGACTCCGGAACCGTGTCGGCGACGGTCGGCAGTTCGCCGGCACCGGCGTCGCTGCCCGACTCCCCCGACGAGCAGGCCATGAGGACGATCGCCGCACCTGCGAGTGCATGGGCGCCGATCCACAGGTTGCGGCGGACAGACGCTCTGCTCGCTGACGCAGGCTTCATGGTCGGCTCCTCGGGTGCAGCATCGTCGGTGGGCAACATCCGCGCGCTCAGTCGATGTCCTGGCTCGACAGCCGCCACGACGCGATCGCGAGGGCGGCCACAGCAATGGCGAACGGGACGATGATCGACATGACGATCGAGAAGCCGGCAAAACGGAGGTCGACCCCGGTCTGCTCGACCAGGATCGAGCGGGTGTAGCCGCGCAACGCAACACGGGCCACGCCGCCGCCCGCCTGCGCGATGAACCCCTCCCAGATCAGTACGTACGCCAGACCCCACACGATGAACCGCTTCAACCACACCCCCAACAGCGTGAACACAGCCACGTACGCAACCATGCCGACGACGCTGGCCAGCAACGTTGCCATCACGATGCCGTTGCCCGCACCGGTCAGGATCGCCGCTGCGACGATCGGGATGAGCGTGATCGGTGCGACGAGCGTGCCGGCGGCGAGGGCGGCACCGACCACGATCGGCCACCGGTCCATCGGCCGCAACCACAGGTACACGAGCGTCTTGTCCTCGCGCAGGTCACCGATGGCGGCGCCGGCGAACACGAGCGACACGATCGGCAGCACGAGGCCGAGGCCGACGCTGGCCACCAGCTGCACGGCGTCGTCGAGCGATGCGTCGGAGCTGCCGAGCGCAAAACCGGAGATGGGTGCGATCATCGCCAAGAGCGTGAGGCCGATGATGCGCGACCGGCTGGTGAGCTGGCGCAGCACCACCCGGTACGTCAACGCCACCGCGGCGAGCGGTTCGACGTGGCGGGCGGTGCGATGGGCCTCGGTTGTGGTCATCGGCCCTCCACGAGGTACTTGAACACCGATTCGAGGTCGTCGTCGAGCGGGCTCACCTCAGTGAGGCGCACACCGAGTTCGACACTGAGCGCAGCAACCTGTCGGCCGAACGCGTCGACGTCGAGCGTGTCGACCAACACGTTGCGATCGTCGATCGACAGTCCGCTCACCAACCCACGTTCGACGAGTGCGCTCGCCAATCGACGTGGATCGGATGCGCCGATGCGGATCCGATGCGCCCGGTCGTCCATCAGCTCGCGCAGATCGCGATAGTCGCCACTCGCGACCAGACGTCCCTGGGCGATCACCAGGATCCGCGACCCGATCTTGGCCACCTCGTCGAGGACGTGGCTCGACACCAGCACGCAACGCCCCTCGTCGCCGAGCTGGTGGAACAGGGTGATCATGTGGCGGCGCTGCACCGGGTCGAGGCCGGTGAGTGGTTCGTCGAGGATCAGCACCTCGGGGTCGTTGACGAGTGCAGCGGCGACCTTCACCCGTTGGCGCATCCCTTTGGAGAATTGGCCGACCGGTTTCGCACCGACATCGGCGAGGTCGACGAGCCCGAGCGCCCGGGCAGCAGCCGACTCCGGGTTGGTGACTGCGTGGGTTCGAGCGGCGAACTCGAGGAACTCGCTGGCGCTCAGGTGGTCGAACAGCGCGTCCTGCTGGGGCACCAGTGACAGCCGCCCACGCACGTCACGGTCGGTGCGAGGGTTGGCGCCGAGCACGGCCACGGACCCACGCGAGGGGGGTGTGAGCCCGCACAGCATCCGAAACAGGGTCGACTTGCCCGCACCGTTCGGGCCGAGCAACGCAGTGACACCGTGATCGATGCCGAAGCTCACATCGCTCACGGCGACGACCGAACCGAAGAACTTCGACACGACGTTGACGGCGATCATGCCCGTCTGCACGGGCGGCTCGACCGGCGGGCCGATCGTGTTCGGGTGAGGCCTCGGATCCGGCGGCACCAAGGTCGCCGCGGTCGGTGGTGGCAGTTCGCTCATCGGGCGATCACCAGCTTCGAGTAACGCCACCAGACGATGGCGAGCCCGCCGATGGTCCACGCCAGGTTGCTCGCGAGCACCGCCCAGGTGGCGAGTTCGGGGAAGTTGCCGGGGTCGCCGAAGATTCGGAACACCAGCTCGAACGGAATGGTGGAGATGTCGATCAGCCTCCAATACGGCGACAGGTCGGCTCCGTCGACGAGTGCCGCCGCCAGGATCGGCGTGGCGACCAACAGCAATACGATCCCGATCGCTGCGAAGGCCCGCCGGTCGGTCAGGCTCGATGCTGCCATCGACACGCCCGCCAGTGCGGCAGAGATCGCGATTCCGGACAGCACGATCCGACCGAGCGTTGCCAGCCATGCGCCGAAGCCGTCGGGGCCGGCACCATCCACCGTGTACCCGATCAGCACCAGCACGGGCGGCAGCAGGGTGACGAGGCCGAGCATCGCCGCAACGGCGAGGCCCTTGGCGACGAGATACGTTCGCCGGTCGAGCGGCGTCGACAGGTACATCGCGAGCATGCCGTTGCGTCGATCGGAGACGAGCACTTCGGGCGCGACGAGGGCAGTGAACAAGATGATGGCGAGGATGATGAAGCCGTAGTACCCCGGGTAGTCGGCCACCTCCTGCGGGTCGAGAATGTCGCCGGGGATGAGCACTGCAATCCCGATGAACACCACCGCAGGCAGGTAGGCGATGACCACGGCGATCACCGGGAAGATCTTGTGGCGGGCGGGTCGTCCGAGTCCGAGGGTGGCGCGAATGCTTTCCCAGCTCACGCTACGGATCGCGCCTGGCACGCCGGAACGGCGGCCCTCGTAGCGTTGGAACCCGCGTTCGACGATCTGCGCGTCACCGCGACCTGGGACGTTCACGAGGTGCCCCCGGGCATCGAGAGGTGTTCGCCGGGCGCCGATGGAGCATCGGTGGCAAAGATGTCGTCGAGGCTCCGGCGGAGCTGGCCGAGGTGGCGCAGACGGGCGCCGGTCGACGCGATGCTGCGGGCCGCGAGATCGAACAGCTCGTCGTCGGAGTGTCCGACGACGGACAGGATCGCACCGTTGCGGCGCACGCCGGCGCCGCCAGCCACGAGCAGGGCGACGACGTCGTCGATCGATGTGGGTCGGTCGGGGATCTCCACCAATTCCAGCTCGATCCCGCCCGACGCGCCAGCGAGGTCGGCCATCGATCCCTGGGCGACGAGCTTGCCCTCGGACAGCGCGACCACGTGGTCGCAGACCCGCTCGACTTCTTCGAGGACGTGAGACGACAGCATCACGTCGATGCCGAAGTTGCGGTTGACCTGCACGATGATGTTCAACATCTCGTCGCGCTGCACCGGATCGAGGCCGTCGGTCGGTTCATCGAGGACGATCAGGTGTGGGTCGGCGGCGATGGCCTGGGCGAGCTTGACGCGCTGGCGCTGCCCGGTCGACATCGTGCCAAGCGCCCTGAACCGCTCCTCGCCGAGGCCGACGAGGTAGAGCGAATCGCTCGCACGACTCCTGGCTTCGTCGCGAGGAAGGCCCTTCACTTCGGCGAGGTGGCGCACGAAGTCGTAGGCGCGTAGATCGTCGGGGAACACGTTGCGCTCTGGTCCGTAGCCGATCTGCGCCCGCAGTTCGGGTCCGCTGTGGGCGGGGTCGAGGCCGAGCACGTTGATCGAACCACTGGTCGGGGTCAACAGGCCCAGCACGAGAGAGATCAAAGTCGTCTTGCCGGCGCCGTTCGCGCCGACGAGTCCGGTGACCCCGCTCGGGATCGACACGTCGAGCGAATCGAGCGCTCGGGTCGACGGGAACTGCATGACGAGCCCCCGGGTCTCGATGATCGTCGACACGACCGTGAGTCTCGCAGCTGTCGTCGCCGCTCGACGCTCATGTCCGATATTCGTGACCGCTACGGTCGCGTCATGAGCGTCGTGCATCTTCCCGCCACTGCGAGCGTCGCGGAGATCCACGAGGTGCTGCACCGAGACGCCGCGCTCATCATCGACGGCCTTGCGAGCGTTGAGCAGATCGATGCGATCAACGCCGAGATGGCGCCGTTCGTCGAGGCCACGCCGCCAGGCAGCGACGACTTCTCCGGACGCAACACGAAGCGAACCGGAGCGCTGATCGCGCGCTCGCCGTCGAGCCACGCGCTCATCCAACACCCGACGATCCTCGGGGTGACCGAGAAGCTGCTCCATCGGGCGCAGAGCTTCCAACTGCACCTCACCCAGGTGATCTCGATCGGGCCCGACTCGCCCGGGCAGTCGATCCACCGCGACCAATGGGCGTTCGACTTCTTCGAGTTCCCGAGCGACTACGACGTGCAGTGCAACTCGATCTGGGCGCTCACCGATTTCACGGAGGCCAACGGCGCGACCCGTCTGATGCCCGGCAGCCAACACCTGCCCGACAGTTTCGAGCACACCGTCGACGAGACGGTCCCAGCCGAGATGACGAAAGGCTCGTGCCTGCTCTACACCGGCAAGGTGTTCCACGGCGGCGGCGCCAACACCTCCGACGAGACCCGAGCGGGACTGAACATCACCTACAACGTCGGCTGGCTTCGCCAGGAGGAGAACCAGTACCTGTCGGTGCGCCGCGACGTGGCTGCCACGCTGCCCGACGACCTGTTGCGGCTGATGGGCTACCGCATCGGCGCGTATGCGCTCGGCTACATCGACGACGTACGCGATCCGATCGAAGCGATCCGTCCGGCGACCGGTGCGATGAGCTTCGGCACGATCGACCGCTGACGTCGCAGCGATCAACCCACGTTTGCGTCGAGATCTGGGTGGACCGCCCCACCGAAAGCTCGACGCAAACGTGGGTGATCCGGCGCCTGTTGTCGTTAGACGTCGACGAGTTGCCGGTCTCGCTCGGCTTGTTCGCGGGCTTCTTCTTCGTGGGC
>DASQFE010000427.1:0-5119 GCA_035633295.1 Ilumatobacteraceae bacterium
GCTGCTCGTCCGGGTTGAATTCCGCTCCGGCCTGTCGCATCTGGCCGTCGCGACGTCGCCGAACGGTCGGAGCGACTGGACGATCGATCACGACCGGCGGTTCGAACCCCGGCTCGACACGTTCGAGGAACAGTGGGGGATCGAGGACCCGCGCATCACCAAGGTGGGTGACGAGTACATGATCGTGTACACCGGGTACTCGGCGGGAGGGCCGCTCGTGTGTCTTGCGACGACAAGAGACTTTCGAACCTACGAGCGTCACGGGGTGTTGATGTCGCCCGAGGACAAGGACGCGGCGCTGTTCCCCGTTCAGTTCGGTGGACGCTGGGCCCTCATCCACCGGCCAGTGCCCCGAGCGGACCTCGGAGCGCACGTGTGGCTGTCGTGGAGCCCGGACCTCCGGCATTGGGGCGATGCGTCGGTACTCCTCGAGGCGCGTCGAGGAGGGTGGTGGGACGCGAACAAAGTTGGCCTCGGGCCACCGCCGTTGCTCACGTCGGACGGGTGGCTGATCTGCTACCACGGCGTCAAGGACACGGCGTCGGGATCGATCTACCGGCTCGGTCTTGCCCTCCTCGATCGTGACGACCCAACCCGGGTGGTGCAGCGGGGCAACGAGTGGGTCTTCGGTCCTCATGCACCGTACGAGCGGCAGGGCGATGTGCCCGACGTCGTGTTCCCGTGCGGCTGGATCCTGCGCGACGACGGCGACACTCTCGATCTCTATTACGGTGCCGCCGACTCGGTGATCTGCCTGGCGACGGCGAGCGTGCGTGATCTGCTCGATCATGTGCACAGCCATCCCAGCGCCTGATGTGACGCCGCTGACTGGTGTGTTCGGGGTTCGCGACGGCCCGGCTGCCGCCATCACCCAGTACGTCATGTGGGTGATGCTGATCGAGGGAATCGTCTACGCCGTCGTGCCCAAAGTCGGGCAGTACGCCCCGTTCCAGGCCGGCTCTCAGCTCTCCTCGATCGAGCCGATCGAACCCGGCCTCGGAGCGCTGTGGGGCGGTCTGCTCTTCGCCGCCTTCGCCCACCGTGCTGGCCGTCACCGGCTCGGTCCTCGTCACCAGACGCGACGCCTGACTGGCCACGGCCGATCCCATGGCCCGGCCCGCCCAGCACCCTTCCGTCCGCGACGCACCGCCGGCGAAGTCAGTCGGGTCTCAACGTTCTCAACTCCACTCATAATGAAGCGCCGCGTTGCCTGCACCACAGCAGCTGCACAGTCCCAGGAACGCTCGACCGACCGCTTGCGGGACCGTCAGCCGGTTCGGTCATGCGACGCCATCAGTTGGTTTGTTCAACCGGCAGAGTCGTAGACGTCGGGTGGGACGAGGAACACCGCAGTTTCCTGGCCGAGCTTCAACATCTGGTCGACCTTGCGCTGCAACTCGATCGGTACCTCAGGGCCGGTCTGCACGCTGAACAGGTTGAAGTCGACCGCCGTCGCCAGCGCGTCGAGCCGATCGGCGTCGATCGGGAGCTCGGCGAGGCCGTCGAGCAACTCCGTACGGAGTTGCTCGAACTCCGCCAATTGTGCGGGCGACCGCGGCTCGTACGTGGCGACCTCGATTGCCCGGGGCTCGCTGCGCCACTCGTCGAGATGGGCGCCGGTGGCGAACTGCACGACCACGTCGGCATCCTCGATGTCGACGACGCGCTGTGACGTGATCGGCACTCGCCACAGATTCGGCGCACCCGCATCGAAGCCGCGCCGTTCGAGCTCGCTCACCAGCCCGAACCCCTGGGAGCCGAACGACGCGGCGTCGTTCCACACCACCGCGTACGTGCCATCGCGTCCTGGTGCTCCGCCAACGCCTTGCTCCAGTGCGTCGACCGTCGGGCCGACGATGGCCCCCAGCGGACGGGACAGATGCACTTCAGGGACGACGAACGTCGCCGCCTGCACCACGAGCGTCAACCACATCACGGCGCCGATCACAACGAGCATGCCGGACACCGCCTGATCGAAGCGGTGCCGTCGATCGCCCAACCGGCGCACGATCACTGCCACGGCTGTCCAGATCACAGCGGCGACGATCAGGGCCGTGATCGACCACGCCCACAGCGTGAGGTAGTACCAGACCCTGCCGAAGATCCGAACCATCGAGAACGCCCCGAGCGCCACGCACACGGCCAACAGACCGTGCAGCACCACCAACCGCCGATCGCGCACCACCAGCACGGCGACGAAGGCGGCGACAACCCACACGATCAGCAGGAGGGCGCCCGGCACCAGCGACCGCTGGGCCTGGGTGGCCGCCACTTCGAAGATGTCGGTTCCCGACGCCGAGAGATCGGTGAATCGCGTGACGTCCAGATGCCGCAGGAGCAGTTCCAGCCCCGCCCGTTTGCCGATCGCCGCTTCGGGCGGATCGCGGAAGTAGTCGATGATCATCGACAGATTCTGCGATCCGAACAACTGGTCGAGTGCCACCGGGATCCAACACACGACTCCGATGCCGACACCGACGGCCAGGCTCCGGCCGGTTCGGGCCCGGGCCTCGCTGCCTCGTTCGCAGTGCCACCAGCGCCAAGCGACCACCACCGTTGCCCCGACCACAATCGTTCCTGCCAGCCCCGTATAGGGAAGATGGGTTTGCGCACACAGCGTTCCTGCCAACGTGGCGACCCACAGCACGGCGTTGTCGCCGACGATCACCGCCCACACGGCGATCAGCGTGGCGAACCAGGGCAGGAGCGGAAGATACGGATTCCACGGTTGGCCCACGAGATCGAAGCCGTAGGTCTGGACCACCACGAGCAGAACGACAACGACGGCCCACTGCAGCCGCAGGCCGCCCATGCGACGAATCACGAGGACGGTGGCCACCGCCGCCGCCGCCGCGATGAGCACTGCGCCCACGAGGAGGCCGATCGCCGACGAACCGAACAGGCGGTACACGGGTGCGAGGAGGTAGTAGCTGAGCGGGCCAGGGTGGCTCCCCTGGTCGGGGAACGTCCCGATCCGTCCGGGAAGTCCGATCAGCGGCGTGTTCGCTCCGCCGACGTCGCGGACACGGAACTCGGTCATCGCCAGGTCGAGCACCGGGTACCACGTTCGCGTCGCCGCTCGAATCGCCACCACGACGAAGGGCACCAGCACCACCACGATCGGCGACCACACCGACCGAGCCACTCGGGTCATGATCGTGTCGTTCACCGACGACCCCGGACGCGTCCGATCCGGTCTGCAACCCCCCAGCGAGTGACCAGCAGCATCGACTCCACGATGATCCGACCCGACATCTTCGACTTGCCACGCAACCGGTCGCGGAACACGATGGGTTCCTCGACCACGACCGCTCCCGACGTCGTCAGCCGTCGGACCAGCTCGGTCAGAAATGCGTATCCCTCGGCCGATGTGGACGTGGGGTCGATTGCGGCCAGCGCCGTTGCCCGATAGGCCCGATACCCGCTGGTGCAGTCACGGGCAGTCACGCCCAGAATCGCCCTGGTGTAGGCATTGCCCCACTTCGAAAGGAGCTGGCGCCGCACCGGCCAATCGGTCGTGCCGCCCCCGCGAACGTATCGCGATCCGATGACCAGATCGGCGCCGTGCTCGATCGCCTCGATGAACTCGGGAATCTGCGTCGGGTCGTGGGAAAAGTCGGCATCCATCGACACCACCACGTCGTAACGGCCGTCGAGCACGCGGGCGAAACCCTCGCGGTACGCGCTCCCGAGCCCGGCCTTACCGGGGCGGTGCAGGACCGTCACTCCGTCGATCTCCGCGGCGACCGACTCCGCGATCGCTCCGGTGCCGTCAGGGCTGTTGTCGTCGACGACGAGCACATCAGTGGTCGGCGCAGCGCTGCGAACCGCTCGGAGGAACAGCTCGATGTTCTCGGCCTCGTTGTACGTCGGGAGCACCACCACGCTGCGCATGTCGGTCGGCAGGCTACTTCCCACCGCACACGACCCCGTGGAGCACCCGGATCACGCCGAGCGCACTCTGATCCCAGGTCATCAGTTCCGTTCGCTCACGCGCAGCTCGCGCCAGTCGGTCGCGGAGTTCGGCGTCCGTCAACACCCGAACCATCGCCGATCCCAACTCCGAGGGTGGCGCCAAGACGCCGGTGACCCCGTCGACCACGCTGCTGCGATGGCCCCTGATGTCGGTGGCGACCGCGGGGGTTGCGCATCCGGCCGCCTCGGTCAGGCTGAGTCCCCAGCCCTCTGCCAGCGAGGCACTCGCCACGATCCAAGCCTGCTGATACAGCGCCACGAGGTCATCGGGCGCCACGTGGCCGGCGAACGTGATCCAGCCGGATGCATCCGCGTCGGCCACCTGCTGAACGAGTTGATCACGCTCGGGCCCGGTGCCCACGATGGTCAGCGTCAGTCCGGGCACCTCGCGTCGTGCGGCGATCGCCGACTCGATGAGCAACGAGAGGCGCTTCACGGGTGCCAGCCGGGCGACGGCGACGACCGACGCATGCGCGGTCTTCTCACCACCGGGGTGGAATCGGGCGTCGGTGCCGTTGGGGACCGCCGTCACGAGTTCGGGTCGGAATCCCAGTTCGATCAGCTCGTCGCGAGTCGCATCCGACGGCGTCACCGTCGGCGTACGACGGTAGAACGGCGGCGCCAGTCGACTCTCGAGACCACGGCCGATCGCCGCCAACGGACCCGGAAGGATCTGGTCCCACATCGGGCCGTGTACATGGTGCAGGAACGTGATGTGCGGCCGCCGACACCAGACCGGCGAGAACCACGGCACGCCGTTCCAGATCTCGACCAGTGCGTCGAACGGCCCCATCCGGTGGGTCACTTCGGCGGCGATGGTTCTCGGGAAGACCGAGTACCGGCTGCCACGCCGTACCACCTCATATCCGTTGCGGCGTGCCGTTGCCGGTTGACCGACCGCCGACGACGTCCGGTGCAACACCTCGAGGCCGGCAGCGGCCCAACGTCGCATGAACTCGTCGGCGTGCACCTCCGAACCGCCGGCGTCGGGATCGTCGAGGTCACGCCACGCGAGCGTGTGGACCCGGCGAACGCCGTGCGCGATCAGATCATCGACGTACTGCTGGAGGGTCTCGTGCTGCATGTCGGGACCAGCCGACACCGGCACGTCTGGAGGCATCCGAACGACGATAGACCCCCACCT
>DASQFE010000428.1:0-3809 GCA_035633295.1 Ilumatobacteraceae bacterium
ACGGCTATGACCGCGTCTACGTGTCCGACCCGTTCGGCAACCGCATCGAGCTGATGCAGCCCAATCCGTAGCCGACGAGCCGGGCGGAATCAGGTGGGGATGAGCGCCGCTCGGAAGAATCCGATGATGTGCTCGCTGCGACGATCGAGCGCCTCGGGCGCGAGCGGATCTTCATCGAGCAGGCCCTCGAGGAACGGCGCATCGGAGAAGTAGCTCAACAGTGCGCCGTAGCCGGTGAGCAGCAACTGCTCGGGGTTGTGCTCACGGAATGTGCCTGACGCCATCTCGCGCCGGAAGTAGTCAGCGGCTTGATCGAACATGGGTCGCAACACGGCCGACAGGTCGATACCGAGGTGAGAACCGCCATCGATCGCCTCGCGTCGCATCAACGTGACGTACGACGGGTTGTCGGCGAAGTACCCGAACCCAGCGCGTAGCACCTGTTCGATCTTCGGCCAACCCCTCGCGGTCGACTCGATTGCGTCGGCGAGTCGGGCGAACCAGTCGGAGAGCAACCGCTCGAAGACCTCTCCGTAGAGCGCCTCCTTCGATCCGAAGTGGTGCAGCAGGCTGGGACGCCGAATTCCGACCTCCGCAGCGATGTCGTTCAACGAGGTACCGCTGTAGCCGTTCTGCGCGAAGCACCCGAGCGCCGCGTCGAGGATCTGATCACGCGTTGACCTGCCCTCGACGGGCAACTCGATGACAGAAGCGACGTCGACATCCGACATGGTGCCGACGAACGCTAGTGCCGGTGGGGGAAGGCTCCTCCCCGACTGACCAACAGTGGCCTCAGGCGGGTGGGTAAACGCCCATCTGCTTGGACTTGTCGGTCTGCCAGAAGATGTCGGCGATTTCGTCGATGTAGGCCACGAGTTGCTCGCCAACTGCGGGATCCATCGACTTCTTGGCCTCGCCGGCCTGGTGGATTGCCTTCCAGAACAACTCGTGGAGTTGCGGGAACGCGGCGAAATGGTCCGGTGCGAAGAAGTCGGCCCAGAGCACCATCAGATGATGCTTGGTCTCCTCGGCGCGGGCCTCCTTGATCGAGATGCAACGGGCGCGGAACACCTCGTCGTCGGACTCGGCGTACTTCTTTGCGGTCTTGACGACCGACAGCGCCTCGATCTTGGCCTGGGCCGGGTCGTACACCCCGCAGTACAGGTCGCAGTGGGCATGGGCAACGGTGGCCGATGCGAACAACTTGGCGAACATGGTGGTGCTCCTCTGGTAATGCGGATGATTGTGCAATGTGGTGAGTGGTGAGTGGTGAGACGAACTACCCGGAAGGTCGTCATGCTGAAACCTACACTCCTCGTCGGTGAACGCGCCCATGCCACCTTCGACGAATCGGGACCGGTGGCGCCGCTGGCTCCCGCGTCGTTTTGTGGTCGCGGATCGCTCGATGGAGCCCACCCTGATCGATGGCCAGGGGTTGATCGCCGTCAGGTGGCCCCGAGCACGCGTCGGCCAGATCCGTTGCGTCCAACACCCTGAACAATCGGGGTTCTGGCTCGTGAAGCGTGTTGATGCGGTTCACGACGACGCCACGATGTCGGTGCTGTCCGACAACGCCGACAGCACTCGGGCCGACTCTCGAACATTCGGACCGGTCCCGATACCAGGCAGTTACCGCGTCGTGATCAGGGTTCCCCGACGACTGATGTGACTCACCACTCTTCGTCGAGGTGGCCCGTCACCAGGCGCTTCGGCCGACCCCACCGTCGACGACCACGATCTCACCGGTCGTCAGCTTCGAACCGTGAAGGAATCCGAAGATGGCGTCCTTCACATCGTCGGGAGTGCACACGGCGCGCAGCAACGACTTGTCGACGACCGACTGCTTGATCGCCTCGAAGGCATCACCGAACCCTTCCTGCAACCACGATCCGTCGATGAAACCGGGGCACACCGTGTTGACCTGCACCTCCGGGCCCATCACACGGGCCAGGGTGATCGTGAGGTTGTTGAGCGCCGCCTTGGAGGCGCAGTACGGGATCGAGCTGCCCGTGCCGTACACGCCGGCAACACTGGAGACGTTCACGATCTGGCCCGCACCGCTGGCCTTGAGGGCGCCCGCGGCCGCCCGAGCCATCTGGAACGGGCCGATCAGGTTCACGCCGATGATGTTGAGCCAGTTCTCGGTGGTGACCGCTTCCAAGTCGTGGTGTGGGATGAAGCTGGTGGTGCCGGCGTTGTTGATCAACACGTCGAGGCGCCCGAACGTATCGACGGCGGTCTGCACGAGTCGTCGACAGTCGTCGTCGCTGGCCACGTCGGCCTGTACGGCGATCGCCTGCACGCCATGGCTCGCTGCCTCGACAGCCACGGCTTTGGCAGCGTCCTTCGAGCGGCTGTAGTTGACGACAACCGAGCACCCGGCCTGCGCCAGCGCCAAGGCTGTCGCCCTGCCGACTCCTGTCCCCGCACCGGTGACGATCGCTCCCCTGCCCGACAACTCCATTGCCACTCCCCTGCTCGCTCGATGCTCCGACGTTCGCGGCCGACCGTAGCCTGGGGCGCCATGCAGATCGTTGCCGCACTGTTCGTCGAGGAATTCGAGATGCGCCAGGCACCGGGCCCATCGACGCGTATCGACATGACCGGCGTGATGTTCTCGATGGCCGCACCCGAGCCCGCCCCACTGACGATCACTCCGCACCTCGTCGGCCTCATCTTCTGTCCCGAAGGCGAGACGGGCAGTGGCGTGTTCGAGGTGGTCTTCCGGCGCGGCGTCGAAGAAGACAGCGAGCAGGTGGCCAGAAATGTGAGCCCGTTCACGGTCGAGCCGGGCAAGTTCACGTATCGCCTGGTCCGCGGTGAACTCGAATTCGACGAGTACGGCCAGGTGTTCGCCCACTGCCGAATCGACACCGGCCCCTGGCACCTCGTTCCGTTCACCCTCCTCCCCCCCGCCTGAAACCCACAACAGGGGTCAGACCCCTTTTGTGACAGAACCCGTTTGTGACATTGGGTTCGAGCTGGGGGACGTCGGGTACTGTCGCCGCGGTGCCGTTGACTTCCGAACAGGACCAGCTCGCCGTCTCGCTCATCCGGGGGATGGCGATGGACGGCCCGCTCGCCGCCAACAGTGGCCACCAGGGCACCGCCATGGCGCTGGCCCCGCTCGGTCATGTCCTGTACAGCCGCGTACTGCGGCACGACCCGGCCGACCCGGCCTGGCCTGACCGTGATCGATTCATTCTCTCGAACGGCCACGCCTCGATCTTGCAGTACTCGCTGCTCTTCCTGTCGGGTTACGGCCTCGAGCTGAACGACCTCAAGGAGTTCCGCCAGTGGGACTCCGCAACGCCCGGCCACCCCGAGGCGGGCCACACCGCCGGTGTCGAGGTCACCACCGGGCCGCTCGGCCAGGGCTTTGCCAACGCGGTCGGCATGGCGATCGCCGAAGCCAATCTGCGCGCCCGCTTCGGCGCCGAGGCACAAGACCACTACACCTTCGTGATTGCGGGCGACGGCTGCCTGATGGAGGGCGTCTCCCACGAAGCGGCGTCGCTCGCCGGGCACCTCGGCCTCGGCAAGTTGATCTGCGTGTTCGACGACAACCTGATCACGATCGATGGTCCGACGAGCCTGTCGACCAACGACGACGTGGCGGCGCGATTCCGCGCCTACAACTGGGACGTCGTCGAACTCGGCGAACTCGCCGACGACCTCGACGGCCTGGAAGCCGCCCTCAACGCGGCCAAGCAGACGGACAAGCCGTCGCTGCTCATCCTGCGCACGCACATCGGCGAACCCTCACCGGATCATGTCGACACCAACGGCGCCCACGGCAATCCGTTCAG
>DASQFE010000429.1:0-1536 GCA_035633295.1 Ilumatobacteraceae bacterium
GACGATCAACATATCACATATAACTCATTATGAGTCAAACGTGATGTTGGTTGGGAGCTCGCTTCGAGGCGATGTCGTCGGCTGACAAGTCACCGACAAGGTCAACGATCCGCTGCGAAGCGTCGATCATCTCGTCGACGAGCAGACGATCACGCCGCATACAGCGTGGTTGCTTCTCGTTCGACCCGGTCTCGGAGCAGTCGGTGGAGCGATTTACGGGAGACGAGGTCGACGTGTCGACCGAACAATTCAGCCAGCTCGTCCTCCAAACGATTCAACGCGAATCCGAGCTGAGCACCTTCGGCAGCGACATACAGGAGATCAACATCGCTGGCGGACGACTCCTCACCTCGGCCGACCGACCCGAAAAGCGCCAACTCGACGACGCCGAATTGCTCGCAGATGTCCGCGAGGCGGGCGCGATCGATCTCGTGGCCACCCACGATCAGGATGTCGACGCTGCTCACGGCCAAAGTCTGCCAGACGACACACCGGGACTGCGCACACGATCCCGCTGCCACCTTGCGACGCGGAAGCCGATGTTGCCGGTGGCGCTGTCGGGGGTGACCACGACCAGCAGATCGAGGTCGGAACCCAGTCTTCACCCAACGTTCGCCTGGTCGTCGCCGGCCGGGCAACCATCGTTCACTCGCCGAGTGCACTGTTGTCATCCATGACGACACCCGATTCCGCCCTGTCCGTCCCCGTCAACCGCCGCCGATTCCTGGGCGTGCTCGCCGCCTCGACCGGGGCGATCGCCGCCGGCCGGATCCTCATGAGCAGCGACTTCGCGTTCGCGAACGTCAGCTCCGGAAGCGGACCGTACGGATCGTTGCTGGCCGCTGACGCCAACGGCATCCTGCTGCCGCCGGGGTTCACGAGCCGGGTCGTCGCCCGCAGCGGGCAGACGGTCGCCAACAGCTCCTACGTGTGGCACGGCGCCCCCGACGGCGGCGCCTGCTTCACCGCAGCGAACGGCGGCTGGGTGTACGCGTCGAATTCCGAGCTCGGCTCGTCGACCGGCGGCGTCGGGGTCATCTCGTTCGCGTCGAGCGGTGCGATCGCCGGCGGCTACCGGATCCTGAGCGGCACCACTCGGAACTGCGCCGGTGGCCCGACGCCGTGGGGCACATGGCTGAGCTGCGAGGAGAACGGATCGTCGGGCAAGGTGTACGAGTGCAACCCGTTGGCGTCGAGCCAGGGTTCGGTGCGCACGGCGCTCGGATCGTTCAACCACGAGGCCGCCGTCGTCGACCCGGTGACCGGGCGGGTGTATCTGACCGAGGACGACCCGAGCGGGCGCCTCTACCGCTTCACACCGAGCACCCCGAACAACCTGTCGGCCGGGACGCTCGAGGCCGCCCGCGTCACCGGCACCGCCGTCACGTGGGTGGCGACGTCGGCGTCCGGGCCGGATCGTCAGTCGACCACCACGGCGTTCAACGGCGGCGAGGGCGCCTGGGTGCACGGCCGGTCGATGTTCTTCACCACCAAGGGCAACAACCGGGTCTACGAACTCCAGCTCGACTCGCAGCA
>DASQFE010000430.1:0-2718 GCA_035633295.1 Ilumatobacteraceae bacterium
CGACGGTGGCCCGAGTCGTATCGGCTGATGGGCCTGCAGGGTGTCGAGCTGATCCTGTGCGGCTACAACACACCGCTGCATTACGCGCCCGACCCGAGCCAGGACCCGCTGCAGGGCTTCCACAACGGCTTGGTGATGTCGGCCGGCGCCTACCAGAACGGCACCTTCGTGGTGGGCGTGGCCAAGGGCGGCCTCGAGGAGGGAGTCGATTCGCTCGCCGACTCGTCGATCTTCGCACCATCGGGTGAACTGCTCGCCAAGGCGGTGACGAACGACGACGAGCTGATCGTCGCCGAGTGCGACCTCGACTGGTGCAAGCAGTACACCGGCACCCTGTTCGACTTCGCCAAGTACCGACGTCCCGAGCTCTACGCCCCCATCGCCCAGCCGATTACAACACGGGTCTGCTTGGGGCCCAGGGGTGGTTGCAACATCTGATCGTGTGAGGTGTTGTGATGGGTGTTCAAGGGGTTCGGATTCCAGATGATGTTCGCTGGACGGTTCGTCGGCGACGTGCGGCGGGCGAGTCGAGTAGGTCGTTGCAGGCTGAGTTCGATATCAGCGGTGTGACGGTGTGGCGGTTGGTGAACGACGATGATGCGATGTTGACGACGTCGTGTGGCCGGTCTTCGAGGTTTCTGTCGGCGAGTGAGCGTGAGACGATCTCGAGAGAGCTTGCTTGCGGGTCGAGTCCAGCAAAGATCGCCACCTTGTTGGGTCGGCATCGGTCCTCGATCGGCCGTGAGGTGGCTGCCAATGGTGGCTGCGACGGGTATCGGTCGGTGGATGCTGAGGCTCGAGCGTGTCGGCTGGCCGGTCGTCCCAAGGCCACCAAGTTGGGATCTCATCCGGTGTTGGCTGCCACGGTCACCGACTGGATGCAGCGTGAACAGTGGTCACCTGAGCAGATCAGTGGGAGGCTGATCGAGGAGTTCCCCGACGACGAAGCGATGCGTGTGGCCAAAGAAACGATCTATCAGGAACTGTTCGTCTATGGCCGTGGCGGCTTGAAGAAAGAGCTGGTCAAACACTTACGCACTCGACGCCCGGCTCGACGCTCACGCTCGGAGACCTCACGGAACAAGGCGTCAAGTCCGATTCCGGACAAAGTGATGATCGCGGATCGACCCGTCGAGATCGAAGACCGCGAGATCCCCGGGCATTGGGAAGGCGACTTGATCATCGGGGCCAACAACGGCTCCCAAGTCGGCACCCTGGTGGAGCGAACCACCGGGTTCGTGCTGCTGATCGCGTTGCCCGACAACCGTCAAGCGACAACGCTTGCTGAAGCGCTGCAACGCCAGATCCAGACCCTGCCTGCACAGCTGTGCAAGTCGATCACCTGGGACCAAGGCTCCGAGATGGCCGCCCACGTCGCGTTCACGATCGCCACCGACATCGCCGTCTACTTCTGTGATCCTCACGCACCCTGGCAGCGCGACAGCAACGAGAACACCAACGGTCTGCTGCGCCAATACCTGCCCAAGAGCACCGACCTGTCCGTCTACAGCCAAGCCGACCTCGACGAGATCGCTCGCAAACTCAACAACCGCCCTCGCAAACGCCACGGATTCATGACACCATCAGAGAAGTTCAATCAACTCATGTTGCACTGACCGCCGGCATCCAAGCTGACCCCTGATGTAACAGCCATGTGCTACGATGTAGAACATGACTGAGGTCGGGATCCGGGCGTTGAAGCAGAATGCGTCGCAGGTCGTTGCCCGCGCCGCAGCCGGTGACGTGATCACCGTGACCGATCGAGGGCGGCCGGTCGCAAGGATCGTGCCGATCCGGACATCGAGGATCCAGGAACTGCTGGACGCCGGAATCGGGACGGCACGCACGTCATCGTTGGCCGATCTTCCGATACCGCGGGCGCCGCGGCGAGGCGAGCCGACACCGTCGGAGGTTCTGCAGCAGCTGCGCGACACCGAGCGGTACTGAGCAAGGAGCGGCCGACAGCTCATGGCGATCTACGTCGACACGTCAGCTGCGGTGAAACTGCTCGTGCGTGAATCGGAGACCTCCGCACTTCGGCGCTGGCTGCGCGGTGGGGAACGTGATCTCGTGTCGTCGGATCTCCTGCGCACCGAGTTGTCACGGGTTGCACTGCGGCTGGGCGACGGAATGCAACGAGCCGAGGCGATCCTGGCCGGCATCATCGTGCTCCCGGTCCCGACAACGTCCTTCGAAGCCGCAGGATTGCTCGAGCCGACGAGCCTTCGGAGCCTCGACGCCCTGCACCTCGCGGCGGCACTCGACCTCGGCGATGAGCTCGATGCGATCCTGACCTACGACGAACGGCTCGCCGCGGCTGCGATGACGAATGGCGTCGAGGTGGTCGCTCCGGCATGATCGAGCTCCCCGAGGTGGTACGGAATCGGGCGATCGCCGCCGGAGCTGAACGCTGGATCGACGAACTCCCCGACCTCGTTGCCGGGCTGGCGGCCGACTGGGAGATCAAGATCGGCGCGCTGTTCGATGAGGGAACCGAGGCCCTCGTGACCGAGGCGGTGATGGCCGATGGAACACCGGCGATCCTGAAGGTCTTGGTCCCCCGCGGCGCGGGAGTCACCGACCACGAGGCGACCGTGCTGCGAATCGCCGCCGGCATCGGTTGCCCACTGCTCTATCGCGATGACCCCGATCGTGGTGCACTGCTGATGGAGCGGCTCGGGCCATCGATGTTCCGTCTCGGCCTGCCCTACGAGCAGC
>DASQFE010000431.1:0-2024 GCA_035633295.1 Ilumatobacteraceae bacterium
GGTGGCGCTTACGCTGTTCACGCTGGCACTGCTGGTCCGGGTGGTCGCGGACGCACTGGACTCGGTACCGCCCCTTGTCAGGCAGAGCGCGGTCGCGATGGGATACCGGCCGCTCCGGTCGCTGATCACCGTGCAGTTACCCCTGGCCATCCCGGTGATCGGGGCCGGCCTTCGAGTCGCCGCGGTGTCGAACGTCAGTCTGGTGTCGGTGGCCGCCCTCCTGGGCGTGCCACAGCTCGGGCAGCTGTTCCTGGTCGGCTTCCAGCTCGACTTCTACACCCCGATCATCGCCGGCATCGTTCTGTGCCTGCTGGTGGCCGGCGTGTTCGACACGATCATCCTGGTCGCCGTGCGGATCGCCACCCCATGGACCAGGGCGGTGAGCCACCGATGAACGGCGCGTTCACCTGGCTGACGACCGGCGCGAACTGGTCGGGCCCCGACGGTGTCTGGGCTCGGTTGGCGGAGCACCTCTGGTACACCTTCCTGGCCCTGGCGATCGCGCTGGTCATCGCGCTGCCCATCGGCGCGGCGATCGGGCACACCGGCCGATTGACCGGGCTGGTGTCCGGCCTGGCCAACGCGTTGCGCGCATTGCCCACCCTGGGATTGCTGATCCTGCTGGCGCTGTGGGGACTCGGCACGTTCAAGGGCAGCATCGCCCTCGTCGGCCCGGCGATCGCGGTGCTGGTCATCCTGGCGATCCCGCCGATCCTGTCCAACACCTACGCCGGCATCGCGGCCGTTGACCCGGCGGCCCGGGATGCCGCCAAGGGCATGGGGATGACCGGCCGCGAGGTACTCACCAAGGTCGAACTGCCGGTCGCACTGCCGCTGATCATGTCCGGCATCCGGTCGGCGTTCCTGCAGGTGGTGGCGACCGCGACGATCGCGGCCGTGGTCTCACTCGGTGGGTTCGGTCGGTACGTCATCGACGGTAACTCGACACAGAACTACCCGCTGATGGTCGTCGGGTCGCTGCTGGTCGCGGTCCTGGCGATCGTCGGCGACCGGATCCTCGCGCTGATCGGGCACTTCGTCATCTCCCCCGGCCTCACCGGACGGAAGGTTCGCGCCCGGGCCACCACCTCCGACATGGTCGTGGCGATCGAAATGGAAGGCGGATCTGCCGTGCTCGAGCCGGCGAACCGGGCTGGGGGCGCCCGATGACGCGCCACCAGTTCCGTCTTCGATGTTGCCTTCACTGACCTCACTGCTGAACCCCACCTGAACCGCCACTTGAACCGTTCCTGAACCGCTCCGGTCCCGACCGGGTCGGATCGAAGGCCCCGCCCAGACCCCGTCAGAACCCACTCGCCAAGGAGTAACCCGTGTCCGTCCGTTCCACCCTGACCCGCGCGAGCGTGCTGATCGCCGCCGGACTAGCCACAGCACTGACGCTGTCCGCCTGCGGATCGTCGTCCGATCCGCTGGCCACCTCCTCGACCGCGTCGGCGGCTGCCTCCGGCTCCGCCGCCTCCGGATCCGGCTCGGCCGCCGGCGGATCGATCGTCATCGGCTCCGCCAACTTCCCGGAGAGCGGGCTGGTCGCCAACATCTACGCCGCGGCGCTCAAGGCCAAGGGCGTCGACGCTTCCACCAACCTGAACATCGGCAGCCGCGAGATCTACCTCAAGGCGCTGCAGGACGGTTCGATCGACCTGGTCCCGGAGTACAGCGGCGTGCTGCTGCAGTACTTCGATCCGACCGCCACCGCCGTCTCTTCGGACGATGTCTACACCGCACTGGTCGCCAAGACCCCTAGCGGGCTCAAGGTACTGACGAAGTCCGCGGCCGAGGACAAGGACGCCGTCGTGGTCACCAAGGCCACGGCCGACGCGAACAACCTCAAGTCGATCGCCGACCTGGCGCCGGTGGCCTCGACCTTCGTGCTCGGCGGCCCGCCGGAGTGGGCGACCCGGCCGACCGGCGTTCCCGGGTTGAAGGAGAAGTACGGCCTGACCTTCAAGGAGTTCAAGGCGCTGGACGCCGGCGGCCCGCTGACCCTGGGCGCGCTGACCAGC
>DASQFE010000432.1:0-1716 GCA_035633295.1 Ilumatobacteraceae bacterium
GCTGCTCGTAGGGCAGGCCGAGACGGAACATCGATGGCCCGAGCCGCTCCATCAGCAGTGCACCACGATCGGGGTCATCGCGATAGAGCAGTGGGCAACCGATGCCGGCGGCGATTCGCAGCACGGTCGCCTCGTGGTCGGCGACTCCCGCGCCGCGGGGGACCAAGACCTTCAGGATCGCCGGTGTTCCATCGGCCATCACCGCCTCGGTCACGAGGGCCTCGGTTCCCTCATCGAACAGCGCGCCGATCTCGATCTCCCAGTCGGCCGCCAGCCCGGCAACGAGGTCGGGCAGGTCATCTATCCAGCGCTCGGCCCCGGCTGCGATCGCCCGATTCCGAACCACGGTGGGCAGCTCGATCATTTCGGGCGAACGTTACATCTGGGGTCAGACCCCAGATGTAACAGTCATACGTTGGAGGTCCGTCCGGCCCAGTAGGGCTGGCGCAGTTCACGCTTGAGGATCTTGCCCGAGCCGGTCTTCGGTAGCTCGTCGAGCCACGAGATCGAGCGCGGGATCTTGTAGCTCGCGAGGTGCTCGCGGGCGAACTCCTTGACGCCGTCCTCGTCGAGATCCGAGCTCTCCCGCTTCACGACGACGGCGTGTACGAGTTCGCCCCAGTCGTCGCTCGGGATCCCGAACACTGCCGCCTCGTAGATGTCGGGGTGCGCCTCCAACGCCGCTTCGATCTCGGCGGGATAGATGTTCATCCCGCCGGAGATGATCATGTCCTTCTTGCGATCGCAGATGTAGATGAAGCCCTCGTCGTCGCGGTAGGCGATGTCGCCCACCGTCTGGAACCCCTCGCGATGGTCCTCCTCGAACTTGTCGTGCTGCTTGTAGTAGTCGGCGAACACCGCTGCCGACCGCACGTACACCTCACCGGTCGCATCCGGCCCGGTGCCCTCGACGATGCCCCCGAGTTCGTCGTACAGCCGGATCTCGACCATCGGCGCCTCCTTGCCGCAGGAACCCGGTTTGCGCAGCTGATCCTCGGGTCGTAGCACCGTGTTCACCCCGAGCTCGGTCGAGCCGTAGATCTCGAACAGCGACTCGGCGGGAAAGTCGGCGAGGTACTGCTGCTTGAGCGCGAAGCTCCACGGCGCGGCGTTGGCGATCATCACCCGCATCGACGACCGGTCGTACTTCGCCCGGATGTCCGCCGGAAGGTTGCAGATCATCCGGATCGGGGTGGGCGCCGAGAACGTCGACGTCGCACGGTAGGTCTCGAGCAGCCGCAGCCAGTCCTGCGGATCGAACTTGCGCTGCAGCACCACCGTGTGGCCCATCGCGATCGCACTCGACATGAACCCGCCCGGCCCCGAGTGGTAGAGCGGACCCGTCGTCAGGTAGGTGTCGTCGGGGCGATAGCCGATGTATTGCATCAACGCAGCGCCCGGACGGGGATCGGCCGCTCCACTTCGGAACGCCCCCTTCGGCTTGCCGGTGGTTCCCGACGTGTAGATCATCGTGGCGCCGCCCTCGTTGATCTCCGGTCGCTCCCACACCTCGCTCGACGCGGCGGCGACCAGCGGATCGATCGCCAGCATGCCGTCGGGCGCCTCGCCGTCGAACACCACGACGTTGGTCAACTTCGGGATCTCCGAACGGATCCGTTCGAAGGTCGATGCGTACTCGGCGTCGACGTACACCGTGGTCGCATCGCAGTGGTCGACCACGTAGGCCGCCTCCTCGTCGGAGAGCCGGTAGTTCAA
>DASQFE010000433.1:0-4431 GCA_035633295.1 Ilumatobacteraceae bacterium
CGATCGCGTCGTCTCTCGGTGTCGCGTTCGTATCGATATCGCGGCTGAAGTCAGTGCTGCGTAGGGCGTGCGACACGTCGCTGTAGCGGGTGAGAACCACGAGCCCGAATCCGGTGTCGAACGCCGGTGCCTGGTCGCGCAACACGTCGTAGAACGGATACGGATTGGCCCGGAATGCCGGGTCGAACGGGTTGTAAACCGGCGTGGGGTCAGTGACAGAGGCGCTCACGAGCTCATGCTCCCACGCGGCAACCCCGCGTGGAGCGTCAGATCACCGAGAGCGATGAGCGAAGAGCCGGTATTCGGGCCGTTCGCTCATCGACCGACGTCGCTCAGCGCCGTGGCGAGCGTGTCGACGATGCGATCGACCTGTTCGTCGGTGGTGACGAACGGCGGGCAGAAGGTGACGGTGTCGGTCCCGATGGCGCGGGTGATCACGCCGAGCTCCAGCATCCGATCTCGGACGTGCATGGCGTTGGTGTGCTCGTGGAGTTGGACGCCGAAGATCGCAACATCGCCACGAACGTGATCGACAACATCGTCGGCTTCGAGCGCGCGAAGGCCTCGCTGCAGTCGACTGCCGAGATGCGTGGCAGCGTCGAGCAGCCCTTCTCGCTCGATGATGTCGAGGTTGGCAATCGCACCGACGCACGCTGTTGGATGTCCGGAGTACGTGTAGCCGTGGCGCAGGATGAAGTCGGCGTCGGCCTCCAGCGCCTCACGGACTCTGGCCCCGACGATGACGCCACCGAGCGGTTGATAGCCCGATGTGACACCTTTGGCAAATGTGGTCAGGTCTGGTGTGACGCCATAGTGGTCGGCGGCGAACCACGTGCCCATGCGGCCGAATCCGGTGATCACCTCATCGAAGATCAGCAGTGCGCCGTGCTGATCGCACAGGCGGCGCGCCTCGGCCAGGTATCCGTCGGCGGGCGGGAACACGCCGGCGGCACCCTGGACGGGCTCGGTGATCACCGCGGCGAGTTCGTCTGACCGTTCGGCCATCAGCACCGACAGCGCTTCGATGTCGTCACTCGGCACCTGCACCACGTCGGCCAGCAGTTCGCCGTAGCCGTGCTTGTTGAGGGGCAGCCCTTGGGCGCTCGTACCGCCGTAGTTGGTGCCGTGGTAGCCGCGGACTCGCGAGATGATCAGCCGACGCTCCGGGTGGCCGGCCTGAACGTGGGCGAGTCGGGCGAGTTTCATTGCCGAGTCGACCGCTTCGGAGCCGGAACCGGCGAAGAAGATGCGGGCATCGGGGATCGGGGTCAGCGAGGCGATCCGCTCGGCCAACGCGTCGGCCGCCGCGTTGGTGAACGGGTCGAAGCACGAGTACGCCTCGATCATGCCGATCTGCTGGGCGATCGCCTCGCCGATCTCCCGTCGGCCATGGCCGACCTGGCAGTACCAGAGGCTGGCCATGGCATCGATCAGCTCGTTGCCATCGGCATCCCACAGCAGTGACCCCTCGCCTCGGGCGATCGTGATGAAGCGCTCGCGGGTGGGCTTGGCGAACGGGTGGAGGAAGGCGCCGGGCATGGTTCGCAGTCTGGCAGGCGTTCCCGTTCGCCCGGCAGATGGCATGGTGTGGCATCGTCGCACAATGCCCTCAGTTTTCATCGACGCCGTCGCCCGGGTCCGCGCGGGGATCGACCACCACGATGCGGCCAGGTCACTCGTCGGCTCGATGACGCTCGACGAGAAGCTCGGGTGTCTCGACGGTGACACGCCGATGTGGCCTGGCCTGTTCGACATGACCGCTGGCGGCTACTACGAGCACCCGTGGCCCGCTGCGAAGGTGGAGCGCCTCGGCCTTCCGGGCATCGACTTCGCCGACGGACCTCGCGGGTGCGTCGTCGGCGATGCGACGGCATTCCCGGTGAGCATGGCCCGCGGTGCGTCGTTCGACCCCGACCTCGAGCAGCGAATCGGACGTGTCATCGGCGCCGAACTGCGCGCCAGCGGGGCGACGTACACCGGCGCGGTGTGTATGAACCTCCTGCGCCATCCGGCATGGGGTCGAGCGCAGGAGACCTACGGTGAGGATCCTCACCACGTCGGCCGGATGGCCGCTGCCCTCACCCGTGGACTCCAGCAGCACGTGATGGCATGCATGAAGCACTTTGCGCTGAACTCGATGGAGAACGCCCGGTTCAGGGTCGACGTGACGGTCGACGAACGAGCGCTCCACGAGGTGTATCTGCCGCACTTTCGTCACGTGGCCGCCGAGGGAATCGCTTCGGTGATGAGCGCATACAACTCGGTGAACGGCCAGTGGTGCGGCGAGAACGCGATCCTGCTGACCGGGATCCTGCGCGACGAGTGGGGCTGGGACGGCTTCGTCACATCCGACTTCATCTTCGGACTTCGTGATGCGGTGACGTCGGTTCAGGCCGGCCTCGACATCGAGATGCCATTCCGTCAGCAACGCGAGATGTGTCTCGCCGAGGCAATCGAGTCGGGCGACCTCGCCGTTGCCGACGTCGATGACGCAGTGGAGCGGATCGTTTCGACGTTGCTGCGATTCGCCTACGTCTACGAGTCGCGGCCAGCATTGTCGGTGGTGGGGAGCGAGGCGCACCGGGCGCTCGCACGTGAAGCAGCTGCCGCATCGATGGTGCTCGTGCGCAACGAGGGTGATCTGCTGCCGGTCGATCCCAACACCATCGGTCGGGTCGCCGTGCTCGGTCGCCTCGCGGCAGTGCCGAATCTTGGCGATGGCGGCTCCAGCGACGTGAGGGCATCGAAGATCGTGACGCCGCTCGACGGGCTGCGAGCCGAGTTCGATGATGTCGTCCACGCCGACTCCGACGTGTCGATCGTCGACGGTGCTGACCTCGTGGTCGTCGTCGTGGGGTACACCAAGGACGACGAAGGGGAGTACATCGACAACGAGGGAACCGGAGCGTTGGTGGCCGATCTGTTCCCGGACATGGATCACCCCACGCTCGGGCGCAACGCCCCGTACCAGCGTCCGGCGCCGACCGGGCGGATCAACCAGGCGTCGGCAACGGACAGCCCCAGCGGGATGATGGCCCCGGGAGGCGATCGGGTGTCGTTGCGGCTCTCGGCGGCCGATGAAGCATTGATCGCGGCGGCGTCCGCCCGTCATCGCAACGTCGTGGTGGCAGTGATGTGCGGATCGGCGGTGCTGATGCCATGGGTCGAGTCGGTGTCGTCGACGCTCGTGATCTGGTATCCGGGCGTCGAGGGCGGTACTGCGTTGGCCGACGTCGTGTCGGGACGCGCCGAGCCCGGCGGGCGGCTCCCGTTCGCCATCCCGACCGATCTGGATCATCTCGTCGCGTTCGACCGCAACGCGACCGCCGTCACCTACGACCTGTTCCACGGCCAGTGGAAGCTCGATCGTGACCGGAACCCAGCGCAGTTCCCGTTCGGCTGGGGACTCGGCTATGGATCTGCCATGGTTGACGCGACGCACCTCATCGACGCCGGTCGGTCGGTACAGGTCGAACTGTCGAACGGGAGTGACCGAGCCACGTCCACGGTGGTGTTCGTCCACGCGGGTCTCGACGAGAGCGAACACGAGCGCCCTGCACGACGGCTCGTCGGCTTCGGTCGCGTCGACGTCGCCGCCGGCGAGCGGTCGAGCATCGTGATCGATCTCGACTGGTCGATGCTCGACCTACGACTCGATGGCGCATGGGTCACGGAAGCCGGCTCGTACAGCGTCGATGTCGGTCGGTTCGCCAACGATCCGGCGGCGCACCACCTGGCCATCGAACGGGGCTGAACGGGTGGCCGGCCGTGGACGACGCCGATAGCGTCGTCGTCCATGCGCAAGCCAGAGGTCACGATTCCCGCCGAAACCCCACCCACCGAACTCGTCATCGACGACGAGACCATCGGTAGCGGCGACGAGGCGACTGCGGGCAAGAATGTCACGGTGCACTATGTCGGTGTGTCGTGGTCGACCGGCGAGCAGTTCGATGCGTCGTGGGACCGTATGGAGCCGTTCCAGTTCGGCCTCGGGCGGCGTCAGGTGATTCAGGGCTGGGACGACGGTGTGCAGGGTATGAAGGTCGGCGGACGTCGTCGCCTCACGATTCCGCCGCACATGGGCTACGGCTCGTCAGGTGCAGGCGGCGTTATCGCTCCCAACGAAACGCTGGTGTTCGTCGTCGACCTCATCTCCGTCGCCTGACCGTTACATCCGGGGTCAGACCCCAGATGTAACAGTCAGCCGACGTTGTACGTGATGGCGTCGAGCTCGAAGTCCAGATAGGGGAACTCGCCTTCGGGGAGCGGTGCATGCCAGCGGGCCTCACCGTGCGCCATCACGCGGCGACCGTCGAAGTCCCGTTGCGCGCTGAGCGGCGTGGACCAACGCTGGCGAGTGAACGATCGGCCGTCCGACGAACTCCGGGAGCGTTCGTCGGACACGAAGTCGACCAGCCGATCGTGGCCGTC
>DASQFE010000434.1:0-4641 GCA_035633295.1 Ilumatobacteraceae bacterium
CGATCCCTAAGACAAGCAGCCAGAAGCTCTCCGTGGGTGCGCCGTCGGTGCTGTCGATCAGAAACCACACACCTGACACCACGGGCGCGGCCAGCACGACAACCGATGCGGCCATCAGCCACCACCTCGAAGCAACACCAATGCGCGGGGCCATCCGGCGGCCACGCCACCACGCGACAGCGACAGGGCCAAGCATGATCAGCAACGGCACTGCCACGATGATGAGCGGGGAGACCACGACGAGCACCGACAGGCCAGTCAGGCCGTACAGGTAGAAGGAGATCACTGCGACGAGACCATCGTTCTCGACGTACATCGCCCCGAGTCCAGCAGACCGCGTGCTGGGCTGCGGGGATAGCCAACGGCGACGTAGTTATCGGGTGCTCGGTTTGGACCGATATGCCGGTGAAAGTGTGACGTCACGCTTGGGCCGTACGGTGGCGCGAGTTCCTGCGGCGCCACCGAGTTACGGTGCGGGTGTTATCGGGTGCCCTCGACCGGCACCTCCGGGACAGGGGGCGAAACACGCCAGGCCGTGATCAGCCAGACTGTGCGAATGGAACGAGTGACGGTGCGAGAAGCGACGGCTGACGAGCTTGCGGTTGTCCAGGCCGTCAATCTCGCTGCGTTTGAATCGATTCACGAGTCGTTCGCTGACCTCCTTGGGCCGGGAATCAACGCTCTGGTGTATCCGGATTGGCGAGAGAGCCAACAGCGAGAACTTTCCGAACTGGTAGCGAAGCCGAATTCGGTGCTTTTCGTCGCAGTGTCGAACTTGGAGATTGTTGGATTCGTCGTCGTCGAGCTCAACTTCGAGACTCAAGTCGGCGAGCTCTGCATTATCGCTGTGCATCCCGATTCTCGACGTCAAGGAATCGGCGACGCACTGAACGACCGTGCGATTCAGGTGATGACCGAGTCCGGAATGAGGCTTGCTGAATTGGGGACCGGCGGTGACCAAGCACACGCTGCTGCGAGACGCTCGTACGAGCGAGTGGGGTATACAGCGCTTCCGCTGGTTCGGTACTACAAGGAGCTGTAGTGCCCTACTCAGGCCCGACGAGTGCCCCTGATCGCGGATCGGGGACGCGATTACGTGACGCGAGAGTTGGGCCTGATTGAAGTGTTGCGTGAGGCCCTCGTCGATGGGCGGGTTATCGAGCGCGCATTACGTGGTGGCTGTCCTGGTCGACGTGCCGGATCCCGAGCGGGTCTGAGGGCGAGACTGTCGCACGTGGCGAGTCCGTGGAGGGTTGTGTCTCCGTCACACTTGTGAATGCCTTGACCGTGACGTTTGAGCCGTTTCCCAACCGCCGGAGAGGCGGCATCACGTCGGTTGGTAGCGGCTCAGCTTGAACGAGCGCCAGAGGCGAAGAGGCCCTGGCGGTAGCGGGAGAGCAGCTCCGTGGCCGTGTCCTCCGGGCTCCCCGGCGGGTCCGCCAACACGTGTCGTACATCAAAATCGGTGAGAGCTTGCTGGAATTCATCGTGCATCTTTCGAGTCGCTGGTTCATCAACGTGTCCTTCGCGGGTGACAACGTTGTGCACGCAGCGTTCGGCTGAGGGCAGCAGGATCGCGTAGTGCAGATCGTCCAGCTCGGTCGCTTCGAGGAAGGCTGGCAGCCACCATGGCCCAAGGACCCCGTCGAAGACGACCTCGTATCCGCCGCTGACGAATCGGCCAGCCGCTGCGCCTGATGCGCGGATGACCACCCGGTTCTGGTCTGTTGCCTCTGGGAGCCAGGGTGCCACGGAGCCTTGGTCCAGAAACCTGTAGAACGCATCCCCTTGGATCAAAACGCTGGGTGAGAGCCGAGCGGACACGAGGGCACTGACGGTCGACTTTCCCGCCCCTGGCGGTCCGGCGATACAGAGCAAGGAGGTCATCGGCCTCCCAGTCAAGCAGCTCTGTGATCTGACATGCCGGTTCCGCCCGCACGTCACTGGCCGCTGGGTCGCCGTGGAGAAGCGGACCTTGGCTTCAAGCCGACTGAACCCGTGCGAGATATCGGTCGAGATCGGTGCGGATGTGGGCGAGCAAGCGCGCCACGTCGTCGTTGCTGCCGGCCATGTCCGTGATCACCTCGTCGCTGAGCAGCGCTCGCATGTCCGACGCCTTGACCCATCGTGCGCCGTCATGCTCGTGGCTGATCGTGACATCGCCATCAGCTACTCGTCCACGGTACGAAATCTGCAGCATGTCGTACCCGTAGACATACATCGGGTAGCAGCCGACGATCTCGAGGTCGCCGTCAATCCGGACCCCTCCCTCTTCCAAAAGCTCCCGTCGAGCGCCTTCTTCAGGGAGTTCGCCTGGCTCGACGAAACCGCCGGGCAGGAACCATTGACCGGCCATCGCCGATCCCTCAGCTCGCTGCAGCAGCAGAATCTCGTCACCTCGTTCGGCGTACACGACGGCCGACAACGCATACCGAGCAGGCTCGTACTCCGATGATGCCGCGAGGTCACCGCGAAGAGGGTCATTCTCGGCCACGGCCGGACCCTAGCCTCCGGGCGGCACGGCGCTGAGCGGGCCGCACGGCGACCGATGTGCCGGCAAAGCTTGAGCGAACCGGTGGGGCTCGACCCCGGCCAACAAGTCCGTGAAAGTGAAAGTGTGACGTCACGGTTGGGCCGAAGTCGCACACCAGGTTGGGAAAGGAACCCGTGAAAGTGCGCGCTGATACCGAGCGCGGCAGGCGCACGTGCGATCCCAACCGTGGGTCACGATCCAGCTGCGAGACTTGGTCGATGAGCGTTCCGGGGATCCTTCGGAAGGTCGATGCGGTCACCGTCCGTGTGCCCGACATTGATGCCGGCATCCGCTTCTACGTCGACGTGCTGGGCCATCAGGTGAAATGGCGCAACGACGCCATTGGCCAGGCGGGGCTCGAGCTACCGGACGGTGACTCCGAGATCGTTCTCACCACCGAACACGAATACGAACCGAACTGGCTCGTCGAGTCAGTAGACGACGCAGTCGAGGTCTTCCGCGCAAACGGCGGTCGGATCATCGCCGAGCCGTTCGACATCCCCGTCGGCCGCCTTGGCGTCGTCCTTGACCCCTTCGGGAATGCGCTCGTCCTACTCGACTTGAGCAAAGGCACGTACACCACCGACGAGACCGGCGACGTCACCGGAGTCAGCAGCTGAGCCACGGCACAGGCGTCTGCGAGTCTCAGGTCGACGGCGAGCCGGGGCGCGGCAGTCCCATCGGGTTCGGGAACGGGATCGTCTCACTCCCGATGATGTCGTCAGCTACACGTGTCAGCTCGGCGAGGGTTTCGGCGCGTCGATCCGGGCCAAGCGCACGCTCGTATGGCTCTGATGCTCGCGAATCGGTGGTGGCCTCGACGTGCGATCGCAGCGATGCCCCTTCAATCGTGAGTCCAGATTCGTTGAGCAGACCTCGCCGGGCCAGGCGGGTGCGTGCTTCTTGTTGTTGTTCGCTGCTCCAGCCTCGGTTGTCGAAGAAGACCTCGGGCTGCCAGCCGTGTTCAGCGGCGATGAGGAGATGAGCTTCGCAACCGTCGATGCCTGCGCTCGCTAGAGCTGCGACGTGGCCGTCACCGCGGTGTTCGCGCAGTGTCGTGCAGTTCTGCCACAGCCGTTCGACGGGATCGTCGAGGCGGTCGATGTCGCGGTTCGCAGCGAACAGAGGGTGGCCGATCGTCGTCGCGCACGAGATCGCGGCCTCGAGATCGTCGTTGACGTTCGCGGCCGCCTGCTCGATCTGAGATGAGGTCCGGCGAAGTGCTGCGGCGGCGGCCCGGGCGCGGACGCGCACGAGGTCCGACGGGTTTGCGTAGCTCCATGCGTCGGGAATGGCACGGCGAACCATCGCCGGCGCGAAGTTCGCGAATGTCGCTTCGACCACGCCCGCGTCAACTGGCCCCAGTGGGGAAGCTCGGAAACCGAAATAGCCCATCCAAAACCCGCGGAGCCCGGCCGCTCTGGCCGCTTCGAGCGACTCCGATGCGAAGTAGGTGACCGCATGAACCGATTCGAGCTGCGACCAGATCTCTCGGGCGAACACACAACGACACTACGAGAACTCGACGTCTCGGACCGGAGCCCGACCGCCGGTCATTTCATGGCGCCGCAGTTGGGTGGTTATGCCGGTGAAAGTGCGGCGCCGCAATTGGGCCGAACTCGGTCACCGCCGCAACCAAAGCAGTGATGATTATGCGCTCTGATATCGAGCGGTCGGTGGGCCGCCGAGGATGATTGCGCCCAGCTGTGCATCCTGGTCACTCGCTGCGGGCACCGCTGAATTCGAGTGGTGTCGGCTCGCTGCGGCTGTCAGTTCTCGGAGAGCTCAAGTGGCGCGTACGGCTCGGGTGGTGAGGGAACCGCAGGCGTCGAGTCCGGGGCGGGCGAGACGTCGGGAGCGGGGATGGTGAAGCTGTAGGTAGACCCGTCCCTCAGTTTCGCGTCGAAGCGAACGGTCCTGGCCGCGTTGTCACCGAGGTACAGGCCCGCCGCCTGCTTGCCGGAACTGACGCCGATCTCCACGAGTGGGACCTCCACGGCTTGCCCATCGTCGATCGATGCTCGCAGCGATTCGACGTCGAAGTTGGCGAGAAGGGTGAGCGCGGAGGGCGCTTGCCCGCTGAAGCCAGAGACTTGGACTGGGTGACT